>NSLH01000033.1 GCA_002763895.1 [Chlorobium] sp. 445 | reverse complement strand
CCTAAGGCTTCGCTGCCGAAGAGTGATGAAGAGGGACCTTTGACGATTTCAATGCGCTCAATGTTAGCGACAGTAAACCGCGTCAGTTCCAGCGTGCCGGCTGTTCTTCCCACAATTGGTTCGCCATCAATCAAAATCAGCGTGTAGGCGGGCGAAAAGCCTTGCATTTGCACGCCTGTGCCGTGGTCGTACATAATGGCAAGCCCTGTTTGTTCCTCAAGCACTTCGTTCAAGCGCATCGCGCCCTGTTGCTCAATGCGCTTTTTAGAAATCACCGAGACGGGAATAGCGACTTCTTCCAACTCCTTTTCTGAGCGTGTTGCTGTTACAACCACTTCTTTTGCGCCGTAGATTTTCAGTGAATCTGCTGCCAGTGAATCACTTTTAGCCTGTGCATACACTGCTTGTACTGATGCAAGAGTTAAGCAGACGGTGCAAAGAGTGTTCAGAATCTGTCGATGCATAATCATGCTGTTTATGATGTTTATGTCTACATATCTTAAGTAGACTAAGTCTAATTAAATAAAAGTTCCTTTTATATCAAAATCGTGTTTTGCGTGGGGTTGCACTTTGAGGATGTTGCTGTATGCTGTAGATTTTTGGTTTGTCTTTGGAGGATTTAGCATGCATGCCCAATACTCACTATTGCCGTACTGGCAAAGGGAAGCGCAGATTTTTCATCAAAAGATTTCTCTTGTGGAGCATTGTCTTCATCATGGAGCAATTCATGATGCCCGAGTTGCAATGAAAAAACTGCGCAGCTATGCGCGTCTGTCTGACAAGGTTATGCGCACATCGTTGCGTGCAGCGGTTTTACCCTTTGCAACGCTCTATCTCACTTGTGGCGCTTGCCGTGACGTCTATAATGCGATAGGCTTGTTAGAAGTATTTGCGCACCGTCTTGAGCGTCGCTTTCCACTGTTTGAAGCCTACCTAAAAACTTCGCTTCAAGCCAGTGCACGGTATCTGCGTAAGGTCTTTACACTTTTACCCATTTCAGAAAGTGACTGGCAGTTGCTGTCGCAACCGAAGGGCTTGAGTGAGAGAGTTTCTTTGCAAACGCTTCGCGCCATGCAAGATGAAACCCGAGCTTTGTGGGAAAGTGTTGAAATACCTGCTTCTGACCGCAATGCTGAAACCTTGCACGATTTGCGCAAAGCCTTGAAGCAGTTGTTTTACTGGTTAGAGGTTTTGCCTGCATCTGACTCGTTTGCATTTCACGATCTTAAAGCCCTGCGTACGCTTAATTCGCTTTTCGGCAAATGGCAGGATTTGCATCAATTAGAGCGGCGCGTTCAGCTCTTTCGGCAAGAGCTTTTAGGGAAGGGCACACCTGAACGGCGTGATCTTAAATTGCTCTTAAAAAGCCTTGCTCAAGAGAAGCGAAAACTCTATGGTACGATGACGGATAAACTTTCAGTCTTGCTTGAAGCGCAGGCAAAGTAAAAACTTGATTTCGCAATGAACTTGACTAAAAACAAGACAGCCGCCTTAGCATGGCTTGCTTGGCGGCTTTTGTCTTTTCTTGGTGTGTGCTACTCAGCGTGTTCAAGTGTCTTCTTTGCATGCGTATTTTCGGGCATTTCAATCGTGATGGGCTTTGCATGCCAGATTTCATCAGCATATTCCTGAATGGTGCGGTCAGAAGAGAACTTGCCTGTATTTGCCACATTGAGAATGCTCATTTTTGTCCATCTGTGCACATCGCGGTAGGCTTCACTTGCTTGCTTTTGTGCGCGCACATAGTCAGCAAAATCTGCCATCAACATGTAGTAGTCGCCTTGTAAGAGTGAGTTGACGATTGGGCGGAAGAGATCGGGTTGAGAAGGTGAGAAGTACCCGCTTGCAATCATATCAATCACTTGTTTGAGTTCAGGATTTTGTTCGTAATACATCCAGGGCTGATAGCCTCTTTGACGCAACGCCGAGACTTGCTCCACGTTCAGACCAAAGATGAAGATGTTCTCATCACCAACTTCTTGTTTGATTTCGATATTTGCCCCATCGAGCGTACCAATAGTGATAGCACCGTTAAGCGCAAACTTCATATTGCCTGTACCACTAGCTTCTGTGCCTGCCGTAGAAATTTGTTCAGAGAGATCTGCTGCTGGAATGATTTTCTCAGCAAGCGAGACAGAGTAATTTTCAAGAAAGACGACTTTCAATTTCTCTGTCACATCACGGTCATGATTGATGACCTCTGCAATAGAGTTAATCAACTTGATGATGAGCTTTGCTTTGTAGTAACCCGGTGCAGCTTTGCCTGCAAAGAGAATCGTGCGCGGTGTAACTTCTTCGTAAGGGTGAGCTTTAATCCAATTGTAGAGCCAAACTACATGCAAGGCATTGAGCAGTTGCCGCTTGTATTCGTGAATGCGCTTAATGTGGCAATCAAACATTGAATCAGGATTGACAACAATGTGATTGCGCGATTTGATATATTCTGCTAGTGCAAGTTTATTTTCGCGTTTGACCTTGCGCCAACTTTCTTGGAAAGCTGCATCGTCTGCGTAAGGAATAAGTTTTTTAAGTTCGTACAGATTCGTTACCCATTCCTCGCCAATTTTTTCATCAATCAGCTTTGAGAGTCTAGGGTTGCACAGACGCAGCCAGCGGCGTGGTGTAATGCCGTTTGTCTTGTTTTGGAATTTTTCGGGCCAGAGTTCATAGAAATCTTTGAACAATGTCTGCTTGATTAATTCAGAGTGTATGGCAGCGACGCCATTGACGGCATGACTTCCTACAACTGCAAGGTTTGCCATGCGCACCATGCGCGTTGGACCTTCTTCAATGAGTGAGAGGCGTCTGATTTTTTCAAGGTCGTTTGGATACTTCTGTCTAATCTCATCCAAGAAACGCCGATTGATTTCGTAGATGATTTGCAAGTGTCGTGGCAAAAGATGCGCCATCAAATCTACCGACCATTTTTCAAGCGCTTCTGGCAGCACTGTGTGATTGGTGTAGGCAAATGTGCGTGTAGTAATGCTCCATGCTTTTTCCCAACTCAGATGTTCAATATCGACCAGCAAGCGCATCAATTCTGCCACAGCGATAGCAGGGTGTGTGTCGTTGAGTTGGATAGCGACTTTATCGGCGAATTGGTCAAATGTTGTGTGTGTTTTCTTATAGCGGCGGACGATGTCTTGCAGTGTTGCTGAGACAAAGAAATACTCTTGCTTGAGGCGCAATTCTTTGCCTTCAGGTGTATTGTCGTTAGGATACAAGACTTTTGAAATTGTCTCTGATTCTGCTTTCTCGGCAACGGCGCGGTCGTAATCACCTTCGTTGAAGCATTCGAAATTAAACTCGCGTGTCGCTTTAGCTGACCAGAGCCGCATATTGTTTACGGTATTGTTACCGTAACCGGGCACGGGTGTGTCGTACGCCAGCGCCATCACTTCTTGTGTATTCACCCAATCGTGGCGCAAGTTACCGTGTTGGTCAAGATACTCGTGCACGTTGCCATAGAATTGTACTTTGTAGAGGTATTCGGGACGCACGATTTCCCAAGGGTTAC
Source organism: [Chlorobium] sp. 445 (assembly GCA_002763895.1). Lineage (NCBI taxonomy): Bacteria > Pseudomonadati > Chlorobiota > Chlorobiia > Chlorobiales > Chloroherpetonaceae > [Chlorobium] sp. 445. The sequence goes on along the minus strand of NSLH01000033.1, from coordinate 21,631 downwards.
CATAGCGGAGCCAGTTATCGGGCGTTTCAACTTGATAGCCGTTACGAATCTTTTGCGCAAAGATGCCAAACTCGTATCGAATGCCATAGCCATATCCGGGGATGCCAAGTGTAGCCATAGAGTCTAAGAAGCACGCAGCGAGGCGACCTAAGCCTCCGTTTCCTAAGCCAGCATCGGGCTCAATTTCTTCGATAGCTTCTAACTTATAGCCTAATTGTAGCATCAACTCGCGAACTTCATCATTCAGACCTAAGTTAAGTGCTGCATTGCCCAGTGTGCGTCCAATAAGAAATTCCATTGAGAGATAATAGACGCGCTTGACGTCTTGACGGTAGTATGTTTGCTGTGTTTCAATCCAGCGGTCGATCAGCGCATCGCGTACGGAAAGGGCTAGCGCGTTGTAGCTATCGCGCACTGTAGCAGTGTATTCGTCTTTTGCGAGGGAATACTTGAGATGTTGAGCGAAGAGTGTACGCAGTGTCTGCAAATCTTCTTCTTGCAAGCCCGGCTTTGCAGAGAAGTTACGCGTAGGCGAACCTAGTTTCTTGAACGGCATAGTTATTACTCCTTTACTGGTTGGTGATGCAAGTCGCTTCTTCCAGCACAGACGGCTGAAAGTCCTAAAAGAACAGTGGAAGATACATGAATTCGCTTGAAATGCGAAGGTTTTCGGGGCTGTGGTAGACTCTTACGCTACAAGCGATGTGTGCCAAGAGCTGCAAGAAAAGCGAGGGGTTGCTCGGGGCATTACTCGCCGAACTTTTGCTTGAATTCCTCAAAATTATTGATGATAATTTTATTCATATCCCGCTCAATGAGTCCTTCTCGCTCGAACATGGTGAGCACACGCGAAATCGTCTCGCGCGATGTTGCAGCGTAGTTTGCGATTTCTTGCTGACTTGCAAAGTTGTCAATCTCTACACGACCTTTGCGTACGCGCCCAACATCGTTTGCCAGACGCACAATCACTGCAGCAACTTTACCGACAGCATCTGCCAAAGAAATACTTTTGATTTGGCTATCGGTCTTGCGTAAGCGGGAGACCAGTTCTCGCAGCAGCGCCAGAGCCAGTTTGGGATACTTCTCAATGAACTCAATAAATACCTTACCATCGATGCGAAGGACCTGCACTTTTGAGAGCGCCACCGCATCTGCAGAGCGTGTCGCGCCATCCAGGACAGACATTTCGCCAAAAAATTCTTTCTCGCCCAGTATCGCTAAAATCACTTCTTTGTACTCTTCATTTGTGCGACAGATTTTTACCATGCCTTCCAGAATTATGTAGACAGAATTTCCTTCCTGACTTTCAAAAATAATGACATCGTCTTTCCTGTAAGTCATCAATTGGCTACGTGTAATAAGGTCAGAAAGTTCCTTTTCACTCAAAGATTCAAAAATGCTGACCTCCTCAAGTTGACGAACAAGTTCGCGATGTTCCATTGTTCAAAGAAGTTTTCATAAAAAGTTTTTGTCGAGCATGTTAATATAGCAATTTCTAGTACGCAAAGGAATGTTCAGAATTTGCAATGAGCGCGGGGAGTTCTACGAAAAACGTTGCGCCCTTGCCTTTCCCTTCAGATTCTACCCAGATCTTGCCATCATGCAACTCGACAAGTTGTTTGACAATCGCAAGCCCCAAACCCGTTGAACTCTCTCCGCCTGTTGGCTTTGCAGACAAACGCTGAAACTTGCCAAAAATCTTGCTCATATCCTCTGCACTGAATCCTTGACCTTCATCTTGCACAGAAATGAGCACGGATGAGTGCATCTTAGACGCGCTCTGATTTTCTGCGTTCCTTGTCTCGGAATTCTTGCTGTATGTTTCCTGCTTCTGGCAGCGCACTACGATTTTCCTCTCGTAAGGACTATACTTGATTGCGTTGTTGACAAGGTTGTCCAGGATTTCCATCAAACGAGAAGCATCAGCATAGACAATACACTCTTGATACGCGTCGAGTATCAGTGTCTGCCTTTTGCGGAGTGCAAGGGGTTTATTTTGTTCCATCACAAGGTGTGCTAATTTTGAAACATCGCAGGGCTGTTTTTGCAAGGTAACCTTGCCTAAGTCCACCTCAGTCGTCTGCAGCAGTTCATTGATCAGTTGAACCATATTGCGCGCTGCGCGTTCAATAATCGTCCCTACTTTTGCCACCTCTTGATCTGAATGCTCTTTGAGCAAAGAGGCAAATCCAATGATGGATTGCAGTGGACTTTTTAGGTCATGCGCTGCAACTCCTAAGAGTTCGGTCTTAAATTGATTGGCTTCTTCAGCTAAAAGCTTTTGACAGTGCGTTTCTCTGAGCGCCTCTGCAAGTTCTTCAGTGCGCTTGATTACTTCAACTTCAAGGTCACGATTGCGCTTGTTGACACGCTGAATGCGTTGAGCGTAAAAGACATAGATTGTGCTAAGGCAAAGCAGGATCGCGCCCGTCAAAAACCACCATGTCTTCCAGAAAGGTGGGTGCACAATTACTTGTAGCGATATCTCATCTTCGCTCCACTTGTCCTCACTCGGCATCGCCTTGATACGCAAACGATACGTGCCTCCATCCAAATTGGTATAGGTAGCAAATCGCCGCGTTCCGCTGTAAATCCAGTCTTTGTCAAATCCCTCCAGACGGTAGGCATACTGACTTTTCGCCGGATTGCGATAATGCAGCAACGCGAACTCCACCGAGAAAAAGGCATCGCTGGGCAAAAGTTCAATACTGTGTTGCCAGGGTGGCAAAGCTCTGTCAAAGACCGTAATAGCGGTTATGGAAATTGGTGGCACAACCCGTTTGCAATATGTACTATCAGGGCGAAAACAGATCACGCCTTTTGAGACAGGGAAATACAGTAAGCCACTTGGTGCCATCGCATAATTTGCCAAATGAAACGATGCTTGCGGCAAGCCATCATAGGTGTTGTAGGTGCGTGTGCGGTACGTTTTCGCATCGAACTGGCACAGTCCGTTGCTGGTTGCAAGCCAGAGGTTGCCATAAGCATCTGGCAAAATTCCAAAGACCTGATCGCTAGGCAAGCCGTCTTTGGTCGTAAATTGCTCGAGGCATACTGTCTCTGCTGTTGTGCGAGGCTCGAAGCGGTAGAGACCTCCGTTGTAGGTGCCTATCCAGAGCACACCAGATAGCTCTTCGTAGAGTGCACGCACGATTTTGGGTAAATGATTAGACGCGCACAGCGCATCAAGTTCAATAAACTGTTTTGTCTTTGGATTAAATTGTGCTACACCATCTTCTTCAAAGCCCACCCAAAGCATTCCATTTTTGCCGGGTTTTACCACTCGCACTTTTTTGTAAGTTGAACCTGCACCCACAGACTTTGGATGATCAATGTGCTCAAATGCATGCGTTCGCACATCAAATTTCTTGAGCCCATTCCATGTTGCAAGCCAGAGGTTATGCTCGGCATCTTCGCAAATAGAGGTGATGCGGTTATCGCGCAGGCTGTCACGACCCGCCCTGGTATGGTAGAAAGTTGTGAAGTGTCGTGTAAGCGGATCATATTGCATCAATCCGCTGCTCCATGTGCCGATCCACAATTTTCCAGTGCTGTCCTGATAGAGCGAAAGAATCATATTAGAGCTGATTGTGCGCAGATTAGACACTTCAGTTTTCATGTAATGTCTCCACGTTTCGCTATTAGGCTCACGCCGATACAGTCCGCCGCCAACAGTACCCACCCAAAGCGAGCCATCTGCTGTCTCTAAAACTGATTCAATGACATGTTGCTTTTCGATGGGCACACGAATATACTTGAAGCGGGCTACCGTCGGATTGAATTTGTTTAGCCCTCCGTTGGCGGTGCCAACCCACATTATTTGGCTTTGATCCTGAAAAATGCACTTGACTTCGGCATCGCTTAGCGAATAGGGATTATCATTTTCGGGCATAAAAAAAGCAATGTCGTTCTCTTCTGGCAGAAATCGTACTAGTCCATGACTTTGCGTACCGAGCCATATTACGCCATCATGACTTTCGTAAATGGTATTCACCATCAGTGATGTTGTAAATCCATAAGTATTCTGCCACTTGAAGTCGTAATATCTCACTTGCATTGTACCATCTTTGATGCGTACATAGTCAAAACCTTTGTCGTAGCCGATCCACAGTGCCCCCAACTTGCTGACATAAAGAGCACGAATACGATTTCTGCTGATAGCATGTTTATCGTTTGCTTGATAGCGCTTGCATTTACCTGTCTTTAGGTCAAGGTAATTCAGCCCGTTGTCGGTCGCCACCCACAGGCCATGATCCTGCGCCAGTTGAAGTGCCGTAATCACATTGCTCGAGAGTGATGAGGAGTCGTTGGAGTCGTGCAAGATATGCGAAAACGTGCGGGTCTGTGTCTCAAACCGATTCAAACCGCCAGTGGTTGCAATCCAAATCGTGCCACTGGAATCTTGGACAATTGCTGTGATGTCGCCCTTTGTCAGACTCTCTGGATTTTCTGGCTGATGCTGGTAGTTTGTGAAAGCCTCCCTGTAGCGATTGAAGCAACAGACACCTGTGTTTGCCCAAGTGCCCATCCAAAGGTTGCCCTCTCGGTCTATGAGCATAGTACGAATGCCTTTGCCTAAGAGCGTAGTTGAATTGTCACGTTGGTAGGTCGTGAAAGTGTAACCGTCATATTTGTTTAGTCCGTCTGCCGTGCCAAACCACATAAACCCAGTTCGGTCCTGCAAGATGGCATAGACACTTTCATTGGATAAGCCTTGCGCTGACCCAACGCGCTCGAATTTAATCTCGATAGATTGTGCACGTGCCAGATTGCAGTTACACACCGAGAGAGAGGTCAGGAGGTAGAGCGCAAATATCTTAGCACGATGACCCATCGCCAGAATGCATAAACGGTTCTGAAACTAGGATAGTCTGAGGAGATGAGGGCTCGTATTCTAGCATTGTCGCACTCATATATCGTTATATCGCTTCGCTCATGCCGCTGCATGCATGAGATATTAAGAAAAAACTTGGGAAAATGTACTGCTGTTCGCAAAGTATGACGTTAGATCAAGAATGCCACGCCGGTCCGTAGTGAGTGTGGGGCAGCAACAGTTTGGAAGTGACAATTATTTTTGAGACTGCGCCAGACGGGCTTGAGCCTCTACAATCGTGTATGGCGCTCGACTTGGCGCATCATCGTGAGTCTGCTTAGTGCAATTGTGATATACGCAGCCAGTATTCGAAGTATACTCAAATGATGCTCAGAATACATGTGGGCTTTGTAACTTTGCACTGTAATTACGCCTATTACTTGCGTCTCCATCATCAATGGCGAAAACATCAAAGATTTCGGCTGACCAGCAGCACGCGGCATAGGCAATCGCTTGATGTAGGCGGCATACTCTTTCTCAAAATCCCCTATCAAGATATCTTGTTTGTGAGCCACACACCAGACGGCTGGACGATCGTCGTCTGTCATAGCCATTTTGTGTTCAGGCAACTGCACCCCCATATCTACAAAAATGCGGTAGGTGATTTCCTGTTTTTCGGCATCGTAGAGCCCAATTCCAAACGCATCGGTATCCATCAGGGTATGAAGGTGTTCGTAAATCACACTGACAAGCGTTTGCATATCGCGGTCTGCAGCGATGCGTCTACCTATCTCGGCAAGCACTTGCATCTGTCTATGAGCGGCTTGAAGCTGTGTTGCTGTCTTCTTTGCTTCACTTGACTGAGTTTCAACTTGCATTTTGAGCAGCGCATTTTCACACGCAAGGCGAGCCGCGCGTCGCCAATACACCCAAAGTATGCCTACCAGCAGCACTAGCAGCCCCAGCGTTAAGAAAACTTGTGGCACGATAGGTATCGAGCCACCTTGCTCAGTACCAAAGCGTGGCTGCGCGTATGCATCATTCCAAGGCAACAGCGCACCATACGGGAAAACAGAGGACACAACCCAGCAGTTCTTCATTCATCAACCTTGTTTTGAGTAGCAAGTAACATACAGAATTTAATAAGAGAAGCGGACTAAAAAAGCTCTTCGAAGGCCAGTGCTTATGATATGATTTGTCTCTCAACACCGTATTCTTGCGCAGCTGTTTTTAGTTCAGAGCGTCTAAGTTTATATTCGCCCGTCTTGACTGCAATCATACAAAGAAAAGCCTCATCATGACCCGTGCTATCACACAATCTATCACGCTTTTTTTGCTCTGCGGCTTACTCTCGGTCTTTACATCATGTAGCAAGAAAGATACAAACCAAAAAGTTGATACGCGCGGTCAGAAGGACGAAAAGTCAGAAGTTTTAAGTACGCCCTCCAGCACAGCGACAGAGACGACTCCATCCTCTTCATCTGGTGAGGCAACACGGCGCGCACTGTTTATCATCAAGGAGACAGGTCGGTTCGGCTACATTGATCGGTCTGGCAATGTGGTCGCTTCAGCTATCTACGAAGAAGCAGGCGAACTCTCGGAAGGGCGTGCACGCATAAAGATAGATGGCAAGTATGGATATTTAGATGATGCAGGGCGCATGGTTATCAATCCGCAATTTGATGGCGCTGGTGATTTCAAAGAAGGGCTGGCGCGTGTGCGTTTAGGCTATAAGTGGGGCTATGTGAATCTTGAGGGAAAGTATGACATCAACCCACAGTTTGACGCTGCTGGCAACTTCTCGGAAGGGCTTGCCAAAGTGCTTGTCGGGAGCAAGTATGGCTTCATTGACAAAACCGGCAAATTCGTCATCACTCCACAGTTTGAAAATGCAGGCGATTTCAAGGAAGGGGCTGCCAAAGTCAAAAGTGGCAAATGGGGTTTTGTAGACAAAACTGGGACTATGCTCGGCTTACCAATCTACGACTTTGTCTCGGATTTTGCTGAAGGCATGGCACTTGTCAAAATTGGATCGAAGTATGGCTATCTCGACCATGCAGGGCGCTTGGCGATTGCTGCAGAGTATAGCCTTGCAAAAAGCTTTTCTGAAGGTCTGGCTGCTGTAACAAGCCCTAACCCACAAGACAAAAACAAATCAGGCTACCTTGACAAGACCGGACAAATGGTGATCAAGCCAGAGTTTTACAGGGTTGGCAATTTTGTCGACGGCTTAGCAAAAGTCGGGTTCTATCGCCCTGAAGGCTATGTATTTGGCTTCATTGACAAGAGCGGCAAATATGCTATCAACCCACAGTTTGAGGCTGCCTTTGATTTTTCCGAAGGCTATGCTCCCGTTAAGTCAGGCGGCAAATGGGGCGCTATCGACCGAAACGGCAAGTATGTGATTGCACCGCAGTTTGATACACTGTATGCATTCAAAAATGGTTTAGCACAAGCTAAGTTGGACACAAAGTTCGGCTATGTCGATGCGTCAGGCAATTTTGTGTGGAGCACGGAACTACCTGTCGTCGAGACCGTCTTCAGTCGCCTCTTTTTTGGCACGATTGGTCGCTTGGAAATTCAAATGAAGCTCGAGCGCAATGGAGAAGACCTCTTTGGCTCCTACTTCTACAAAAACATCGGCACAGACATTCGTCTGAGAGGCAAAATCGACAAAGAAAATAACATCACACTCGATGAATTAGATGAGCAAGGCAACGTGAGTGCGACCTTCAAAGGCTCATTTACTGCGCCCAACCTTATTCAAGGCAAGTGGACGAAAGATGGAAAAACGCTGACCTTCGAACTTAGGGAAATTGATATGGAGATGAGCGAGAGTGATTAGCGCTTTTGCAAAACCTGTGCTGTCGTTATGACTTTTCTGACCCTTGTCTTAATGTTATTGCTCCACGATAGCTGGGAGTACGACAAAAAAGGTGCTACCTTTGGCTTTTCCCTCAGATTCTGCCCATACTTTGCCGCCATGCATCTCGACGATTTCCTTAACAATCGAAAGCCCTAATCCTGTTGAACTCTCTCCACCCGTGGGTCGTGCTGAAAGGCGCTGAAAGCGACCAAAGAGTTTCCCTAAATCTTCTGCTGTTAAGCCCAAACCTTGATCTTTGATTGCCACTAAAATGTAGGATACAGGCAATGCCCCGTCTTTAAAAGTCATGTTTTGTTCATGATGATTACCGTTTTGCGTTAGTATGATTTTTTGGCATGAAATTGTGATGGTCGTATTATGTGGCGAATACTTGATTGCGTTGCTGAGAAGATTATCCAAGGCATGCCGCATGCGGCTATTGTCCACATTAGCGTAGAGCGGCGTGGGTTCACTTTCGAAAATAATGCGCTGAGATTTATTTGAGGCATTGGCTTCATTGCCTTCAATGACAGATTTAATGAGCGTGCAAATATCGACAGGCATGCAATTCAACGCAATTCCCAAATCCAGCTCCACGCTCTCCAAGAGTTCCTCAATGAGGTGCAGCATTCGCCCTGCTGCACCAGAAATATAGACGGTATATGTTTTGATGTTTTCCAGTTTTTTTCCTCATCAATGAGGCGCGCAAATCCACTGATGACTTGAAGCGGATTTTTGAGGTCGTGTGTTGCCATGCTAAAGAACTGCAAGCGCTGTTCATTGAGCTTGTGCAACTCTTTTGACTGAGCCTCAAGCAATTGATTTTGTTTTACGACCTCCTGTGTACGCGCTTGCACAAGCACCTCGAGTCTAAGGTTTTCTTTTTTAAGTCTCTGCGTACGTTGCCAGACAAACATCAACACTGCCCCTACGCTAAAGAGCACATATAAGCTATACGCCCACCATGTGTGCCATAGTGCAGGGTGCATAATAACGGACAATGTCATGCTTTCGCTGCTCCAACTATCACCAGAATTTGCGACTTGAACGCAAAATTCATACTCGCCAGCAGGCAAATTGCGATAAACCGCTTCACGCTGCGCTGCGTTCGTCTCAATCCAGTCTTTATCGTAACCAGCAAGTTTATAGCGATAGCGTTTTTGCTCAGGCGTATGAAAGTCGCTTGCTGCAAACTCAAACGAGAAAAAGTCGTCCGCATGAGAGAGTTCAAGGCGCTTACGTTGGAAGATTGCCGTATCCAAGCGTACAGGCTCGTTATACTTCTTGAATACTGTCAGAATCGGGCGTGGTGATGTAGCCGGCATTGATAATTTTTCAGGGAAGAAAGAATTGAATCCATTGATGCCGCCAAAGAAAAATTCGTTAGACTGGCTCTTGAAATATGCCCGCCGATTGAACTCATTACTTTGCAAGCCGTCAGCGATTGTGAAGACGCGAAACTTTTTAGTGTCGGGATTATACTTTGCGATGCCTTTATCCGTACTCGTCCAAAGCTGTCCCATGTCATCCTCTAATACAGCATAGACGTGATTGTGTGGCAATCCGTTTTCTGTTGTGATTGATTCAAATGCCTCTGTAGCAGTATCTTTTAAGATCTTCAAGCCTCCGCCTTTAGTACAGATCCAAAGTATGCCTCGCGCATCACGGTAAATGTGCGTCACATAGTTACTGCTGATGCGTAAATCTGTTGTTGTGCCAAACATATAATATCGCTCCACTTTGTAGCTCAACGTATTCACACGGTATAGACCTGAGGCACAACCAACCCAGAGCGTCTCTCCCTCTTTGTAAAGGGCTTCCACATATCGGAATTGACGAAGATCGTCGTAGGGGTTTTCAAGCACTTTCAGCCTGCCTGTTTTAGCCTCTCGGAGCAGCAAGCCATCTTCAGTGCCAAGCCACAGATCAGCATGCTCATCTGGACTATCTGGGTAAATGACTGTAACAGTGGCAGCCGTTGGTTCAGTGTAGAAGGTCTCAGTTTTCGGATTAAACTTAATGAGCACATTCTTGCCACCAAGCCAAAATTCACCACTCGGCGCAGCATGAATCGTCCACAAAACATCGGTAGTTAATCCCTTTGCCCTATGAGAAGCCACTGTGTAGCGTGTCCATTTTTGTCTGCCACCTTGTCGCTCCAACTTATTGAGCCCGCCGCCTTGTGTGCAGACCCAGACCGTACCATTTCTGTCAGCATAGATCCCTCGCACTATTGGATAACTAAGTGTATTGCGTGAGATGCTTGTATGTCCATAAAAGCTAAATAGCTCACTTCGCCAATCCCACTTATACAGTCCGCCTATATCTGTCCCTATCCAAATGATACCTGTTTTGTCTCGGAACATTGAGAGTATGTAAAGACTTGATAAGCCTAACTGCTCAGCTTGCTCATTATCGATCATACGCAGCAGCTCAGCGTTTTGAGCTTCAAAGATAAGGATGCCAACGCCATTCATAGCCAGCCACAGACGACCTTCTCGGTCTTCAATGCCGCACATATAACCAGCTTCTCTGACCTTGAGAGCCGGTAGCAAGGATGAGATACGCTGCAGCGTGTCTGCAACATGCAAAGTAGGTCGATACCGCCACAGTAGCCCTTCATGCGTAAATATCCAAAATGCTTTATGCGCATCTTCATATACGGCATGGAGTTTGCCAGTAAATCCAGTTGCGAGATTGGAAAAATTGTAAAACGTCTGTGTTCTTGGGTTGAAAATTTGAGCTGACTGATAGGCAGGTAAAATCCAGATCAAACCATGTGAATCAAGGTAGAGCTTGCGAATGGCATTACTTATTAGGTCGCTGTTTTCAGTTGTCCATGTTTGCCACTTTTGCTCGCTGGCGTTAAAATAGTGCAGTCCACTCAGCGAGCCAATCCAAAGTCCACCTGTACTATCGGCAATCACCGAGACCACTTGTACACCTTGAAGGTAGCGTGTAAAAGTTTCTGACACTAAGGAAAACTTGGTAAGACCGTTGGGCGTACCAATCCAAAGATTGTCGTGTGTATCCACGTAGAGGTCGCTAATCACCGGGTGCGGCAGAGAGTTAGTGTCATGTGGGTTGTAATTGTAGACCTTGAAAGTATATCCGTCAAAGCGATTTAAGCCGTCATCTGTTCCAATCCAGAGAAAACCATATTGATCTTGGGTAATGCAGCTTACTGTGTTGTGACTGAGCCCATGTACGACATTATAGTTTCTTGTGATAGGGTTCTGGAGTTGCGCCGTAGCGTCAAGGCACAGAGCATGCGCCAGTGCAAGTGATAACACAAACTTCAAGCATGAAGTACGAAGAGACCTATGCATACTTAAGACACTCATAGACACATTCTACTTCTTCACATTTTTTAACTGCCGCATGGGAGATGTAGAATATAGCTTAATCTCGGGCTTTTCTCGGCTTACTTACTGACAGCATATTACGCTCAAAAATTTCCACAAGAGGTCTGCCGTCGTAGTTAGCGGTTTCTTCCGGCAAATTGAGCAAACGATGCAAGGTTGGTGCAAAATCTTCTACAAACGCAGTGCTTGCAAACTTACCTTGACGCACGCCTTTGCCACAAAAGAGTATGGGGACTTTTGTGTCGTAATCGTAGGCTGTGCCATGTGTTGTACCGGTTTGGGCAAAGGCAAAAAGGAGTAGGGTTTGAGTAAGAGCTTGACATCGCCACTGCGAGTGGGATGAAAAGAGTTTTTCGCCATTCTACCAGTCGGGTCTAAACTGCCTTTTTCAAGCTCGGTGCGTGTGATATAGCCAATCACCCCACGCAGTGACCGTGCACATTCACCAACGAAACGCTCCACTTCACTGACTACATAGCCTCTCTCCTGCATTAGCGCATGATTAAGCACGACTTCATCGTTTTCGATATTTTCAATTACACTCGGATAGCGCACTTCTACCATCTTGCGTAAGGAATCTAGGACATTTGCTTTGTAGAGCCTCTCACCGCGCCGTCCGTCAGGCTGCATCAGCTCTGGCAGTGGAGAGACACCATGGTCAGCTGAAAGCGCAATCAGACAGTTTTCAAAGCCGATTTTTTTATCCAAGTATTGAAAGAACTCATCAAGTTGACGATCAAGGCGCACAATCATATCCATCTGCTCTTGACTATCTGGACCGAACGCATGACCACAGTAATCTGGTGAAGAAAAGGAAATCGTAAGGATATCTGTAACGCCACGCTGACCCAAGGCTTCACCTTCGATAGCGGCTTTGGCAACTTCTATGGTGAGCTCGTTGCCAAAAGGCGTTGGTGCGATCCCCTCAAAGCGTTTCAAGCGGCGCACGCGTGGGTCGTTTAAGGTAGAAATATCCACAATGCGGTGTGGAAAAACGGGGAGACTTTCGCCTAACAAATTACTTTCGCCTTCTACAGTATCGGGCATTGTGTAAGTATTAGCCGGTAAAAGCCGGTCCCAAGTTTTACCAAGGTAGCTTTCAGGTAATTTCCTTTCGTTGAACGCTTGTAGCCATTTGGGCAATTTGCCATTTGGAAAATAGTATGAACTTGAAATCCAGTTGCCACTGGCAGCATCAAACCAAAAGGCACCATCTGCATTTTTACCTGCTGGAAGAATTGCGCCGCGGTCTTTAAGAGCAATGCCGATGACCTTGCTCTTTGGCGATGCTGCTTTGAATTTATCTGTAACCATTTCCACAAATGCATTGCGCGGCGACATACGTCCTGCACGGCTTTGCGCCTCAATACCTACAGAAAATACTGTTGTATCATCAACGCAATAGACCACGCGCCCTGTATTTCGATCAATCCATTCATTGCCAACAATGCCGCTTTTTGCAGGCACAACGCCCGTAAAAATTGTGCAGTGCCCAGGCGCTGTGTAAGTATTCATGTAGCTGTAGTGCGCATTTGTCAGCAGCGCTCCTTGCTCTATCAATCGCTTGAAGCCCCCTGAAGTTTTTGTAGCGGCAACATAGTGGGCATCAAAGCGCTCGAGATAATCGTAGCGCAGCTGGTCTATGACAATTGCTACAACAAGTTTAGGCGAAGGTGAATTGACTCGTTTGATTTGTGCAGATACACTGATTGGCACTAAACAGAGAAGCAGGAGCGACAAACGAATGGATGCTATCATAAGTTTTTGAGCGTCTATGGAGCTTGATAATTTGCCGCCCAAAGATACACCTTAATGTGCATTAATGCGCAAAATTTTGCATTGTCGTCTTTGAAAGCGTCTATAGTCTATATCTTAAACCCGATTCAGACACTCACTTGCTGTGAGCATGGTTATTCAGTTGCTACCAGCATTTGATGAGATTTGACAGCGTTCTCACGCTCAAGGCGCTCGAGTCTCATTGATTGGCTCCGGTATCTCTCCATAAATGCACCGAGAATGTAGGTGCGAAAAAGATAGCCCCAAAAACTTTTTTCAATGAGACGCAGGCTTATGGTGTGTGCAATTTTTTCGTGCGCTTCTTTCCACTTGCTCCAATGCAAGTTCGCATTGTCGTGATGCACGGTATGGTAGCCATTGTTGAAGAGCAAAAAAGTTGAGCACAGGGCTGACGAAGTTGCGAGAATGATTTGAGTGAGAAGTCTCGTCAGCGTGCACATGCTGCAAATAATTAAAGATGAGTACCGTAAACAGTGCCGCTTGATGCGGTAAGAGCACATACAGGATGGCTTTTTTCCAATCTAGCACCAGCGCAATAAGAATCATTGCCCCCAGCACGATATACTGCGAAATTGCAAACCAAAATTTGCCCTTGTCTTTTTCCCAATTCTTTCTCAAGTAGTCCATAATCGGCGTCTGCTGATAATAGCTACTGATGGTAGGATACGACAATAGCGTCCAGAGATTGTTCTCTTCACTGAAGCGATAGGTGATGGTGTAATCGCCCTCTTTGTTGTTAAACTTGTGGTGATTCTTGTTGTGTGTCGGAATCCAAGCAAAAGTTGGAAAGCCATAGAACAGTGTAATCCAGTAATCGGTGAGCCGATTGAGAAACTCATTTTTCCACATGGGCACATGGTTATGATTGTGTGCAATCACGGCTACAGTTACTGCAAAAAACATGGCGCAGAGCCATAACACTGGATTGAAGGCATCCAAATTCCACTGAATAAAAAGCAAACTTGTAGCGATGCTCAGAAAAAGAAGCGAGCGAAGATCAGCAGTGTATTTAAGCATTGGAGATATTGATATCTACTTATGTTGACTTACCGTTCAAGTTACGACAAAAAAGCCAGAAACACTCAAAAGATTTCAAAAAGTGGTCGGGGCGGACAGTTGTGGCGTGTTGAGCTTAATAAAGCCATGCCAAAACATAACCCAAATTTTTCACACTCCTCGCTTTGAATTGCTTTCAGCGCCTTCTATATTCAGAAGTACAGTATATTTTTTAGTGCGGCTAAGGTGCTACTACGCAACGCGCGTCTTTCCGTAAAGTAACTGGCACTGTGAAATGCATCACTTGGTTTGTTCAACGCTTCTGCTTTGCTTGCTGCCTGTATGGTCTTTATGGAGTTTTATTTCCTCAGCGGTGTTTGCACCAGCGGCTACCGAACACATGCTCACATCCACTTCTCTGCACTATGCCTTAGCTCCAGATGCCATAGACGATAAAGAAAAGAAAAAAGAACGCAAAGAAGTCCAAGTCTTCCACCTCCAAGACCGAGAGCAAGAAAGAGAGTAGCACAAGCACGGATGCTGCTAAAGAGAAAAGTGATCCTAAAACAGGCACTGCCGTTCCTGACAGCAAGAGCGCAGAAGCCCCAGCGAAAGACAATACAGGATTTGGTTGGACAGCAATCATTATCAGCATTATTGTCTCACTCGGTGCAGGCGCTGGCATTGTCTTGATTTTCCTCCGACGCCGAGCGCAAGGACCCAGTGCTCCTAAAGCATTATTACCCGGTACGGAAGCCGAAGCCATCGTGGTTGAAAGCAAAGTCTTTCAGTCAGCAGCAGACAAGCCAACGGATATTTCATCCGAAGCCCTTACCAGTCACGCTGGAGTGTCATCTGCATCTGCCACTGAACCTCACATAAAGCACGAGCGTGAAACCACGATTCCGCCAAAGTCCCCTCCAGTGCCTGAGCGTGCATTTGAGCCAATCTCGGCACATCATCGTAGCTCTGAGAGCACATCCACGCCAGACCATACGACTTTGAGCCAAAGCACACTTGCACCCGACCGCATGCTTACCAAAGAAAACATTACGACTCCCGACACGACGCTGGCTCACGCGCCAACTGCTGAACCTAAAACAACAGTTTCCCACGAGAAAGCTCAAGCATTTGAAAAAGTTATTCTAGAAGAAAAGCGTACAACATCTGAAAAAAAACTTACAGAGACGAATGTTCCTGATAGTGCGGGCAGTATAGGCATGTTACTCGATGACAACAACATTGAAAATGCCACTGGCGAAGCAAGTCGCACCGACCTTTTGATGCTCAATGAACTTGAGCCAAAGCCTAAAAGCGAACAAAGCGAAGAGTTTGTCGCCGATCAATTGCTTTTGCCTGACGAAGCGGAATTGCTCATTGAGTCTGACTTCGCCTCCAAAGACACGGCGGCTCAAGAGATTTCACTGCTTTCATGTTATCAGCACCTCTCTACGCCCGAAGAAGAACGCGACTTTATGAACCAAGTGATCATTTGCACCATCTCTAACTTTGAAGACGTTTTTGAAAATAAGTCCACGAAGCCCATTTTCGTAGAAAATCAAGCGGGCGGTTTTCTCATTTCTAAGCAAGTTTCCAGAGATGGCTGCGCTGAGGTGTTTATTGTGCGCAATTTCCCCGTTGAGGATTTCTTTATGCAAGAAAGTCTTACGCCGGTCTTTGAACTGCAACGCTCAAGCACAGTCTCATCAGGTTTTGTTATCAAATCCCCTGCGATTGTCAGATGCAGTGAGCAAGGTTGGAAGCTTGTAACAAAAGGCGAAATTCTCTTACCCAACTGAAACCGATTAGGCGTCAAAACAGGTTTTAGGCATTTCAACAAGCCCAGCTCAAACATCGAATAACCTTAACACGAGATTATGAAAAAACTCACCATTTTCGGTTCGACAGGTTCAATTGGGAAAAATACGCTTGATGTGGTCGCACGATTCCCCGACAAATTTTCGGTGCAATATCTCACGGCAAACAGCAATGTCGAATTGCTTGCTGAACAAGCCCTGCGATACCGTCCCAAAGCCGTTGCTATCAGCACGGTAGAGCATGAACAGATACTACGCGAGAAATTATCAGGTCAGGGTATTGAAGTGCTAGCTGGCGAGGAGGCACTGTGCGACATTGCGCGACGCAGCGACAGTGATTTCGTAATTGGTGCACTCGTTGGTTTTGCTGGCTTAAAGCCCACGGTTGAAGCCCTCAAAGCGGGCAAAAACGTTGGCTTAGCTAACAAAGAAACTTTAGTTGTGGCTGGTGAAATCATCACGCGCCTTGCAAGAGAAAATCGTTGCGCCCTGCTGCCGATTGATAGCGAGCACTCCGCAATTTTTCAGTGCCTTGTCGGCGAACCTGCAGAGAGCATTAGCAAAATTATTCTTACTGCATCAGGCGGACCGTTTAGAACCTTACCCAAAGAGGCTTTTCACAGCATTACACTTGAGCAAGCCTTGAAGCATCCGAACTGGAAAATGGGACGCAAAATTACAATTGATTCCGCAACTTTGATGAACAAAGGCTTAGAAGTGATTGAAGCCAAGTGGCTCTTTGGCATACCTTTGGAAAAAATTGAAGTTGTTGTGCATCCGCAATCTATCATTCACTCTATGGTGGAGTTTGCAGATGGCAGCATCAAGGCGCAATTAGGCACGCCCGACATGCGCATCCCGATTCAGTATGCCCTTACCTACCCAGAGCGTTTCTATGCTGATTACCCACGCATTGATTGGAAGCAGCTCTCGCGCCTCGACTTTGAACCGCCAGACAAAGATAAATTCCGCTGCCTTGCCTTGGCTTATCAGGCTATTGAAAAAGGCTCATCGTATCCGACTGTACTCAATGCCGCAAATGAAGCCGCAGTCGCCCTCTTTCTCGAGCAGAAAATTTCATTTGTCAAAATTCCAGAACTTATTGAAGAGGCTCTCAACGCCCATCAAAATGGACAAAGCGTCGGGATTGATGACCTCATTGAAATTGACCGAGAGACGCGCCGCAAAACCTGTGAGCGCGCTGGCGTCTACGACTTTGCGCTCTGAACAATTAAACCTTATATTGTTGCACCTTAATTAATACATTCAGCTCAAGAAAGGACATGAACTATGCCTGAAGAGACATCGCCAAACTCGCAACCATCCGATGCACTGACCACGGCACTTTCCAGTGTCTCCAAAGTCATCGCCGACACCACCACTACAGCGACACAGCTCACGCAGCAACTCGATGTAGAAAAATTAGCTGCCAGTTCAATAGAACTTATTGCAAAGACCGCAGAGAGCCTCAGCAAAATTGTCGCCAGCATGGCTGAAACCATCGGCACCGTCTCAGCTGATGTTGCTAGTGGGTCTGGCAAAGCCACTGAAAGTCTCTCAAAGACGGTAGCTACTTTGGCAGAAAGCGTCAATAAAGCGACATCGGGTGTAGGTGATGCTACAGCTAAACTTGGCGAAAGCGTCAGCAAAGCTGCAGAATCCATGACGAAATCGCTCAGTGATGGCAGCGCCGCAAAACAAGGCTAATCCTTCAAACACCTGCCGAGCCAGCAACACGATGGATGGCAGCGGTCTGTGGCGCAACATAATTTGCACATTTTCGGTTAGAGAAACCATCGGTTAGAGTAGGTTTAGCAATAACCGCATTTTTATACTTCACATATCTTACGACTATGGAACTTCTGAGCACGATATTCTACTTCATTGTTGCCATTTTCATTTTGGTAACGGTGCATGAGTTTGGGCACTTTGCAGCAGCAAAACTCTTCGGCATGCGAGTCGAGCGCTTTTTCATTGGCTTTGACTTCTGGAATTTGAAGCTGTGGAGCATCCAGCGTGGCGAAACCGAATACGGTATCGGTGCTATTCCGCTGGGCGGCTATGTGAAAATTGCAGGCATGGTCGATGAAAGCATGGACACGGACTTTGCCTCAAAACCGCCACAGCCTTGGGAATTTCGTTCAAAGCCTACTTGGCAACGCCTCATCGTCATTTCCGCCGGCGTCATCATGAACATGATTCTCGCCGCTGTCATTTTCATCGTCATTGCCTTGAACTATGGCGAAGTCAGAACGCCGATTTCCACTGGCGTGCTCATCGATGAAAACAGCGAATCGGTGTTCAAAGAAATGGGCTTTCGCACTGGTGATGTCATTGTTGCTGTCAATGGCAATCCTGTCAAATACTGGGAAGAAGCCTTAGACCCCGAACTCTTTACAAATAGCACGCTTGTCTACACGATTAAGCGCGGTTCAGAGACGCTTTCACTTACGGCACCGCCGAATATGATGACCCGCATTAACGACGCTAAAGGCGAAGGCTTGCGCCCACTCACACCACCTATTGTGGGTGAACTTGTCAGTGGTTACCCCGCAGAAAAAATCGGGCTGAAAAAAGGCGATAAAATTCTGCGTGTTGCCGGCACCACCATCTATGACTGGTCTGACCTTGTGCATATCGTTGGCGAGAACGCAAATAAAGAAATTCTCATTGAGTGGCAGACCGCACAAGGCGAGCTTAAATCAGCAAGTGTTACGCCAAATTCAAGCGGGAAAATTGGCATCAGCGTTGCCCCTGTAGATCGCGAGTACCTGAAACTCGGTTTCTTTGAAGGGCTTGTGGCTGGTATTGAGCAAACAGGGAAAATGACTGCTATGACCATTAAAGGGTTTGGCAAACTCTTTACGGGTCAAGAAGATGTGCGTAAATCACTGGGCGGACCGATTAAAATCGCAAACTTGCCGGTCAAACTGCTGAGCAAGGGCTACGCAGTTTTCTCTGGTTCTTAGCGATTCTTTCCATCTCGCTTGCATTTATCAACATCTTGCCGATTCCTGCGCTTGATGGCGGGCAGTTTGTCATGAACTGTGTGGAAGGCGTGATGGGTAGAGAACTGCCGCTCAAAACCAAAATGGCAATTCAGCAAGTTGGCTTTACTGCCTTGCTCGTTTTGATGGCATTCATTTTTGTCAATGATATTATCAACCCGTAGAGTGCTTTAAGGGAGCCTGCCGCATTATGCATCGTCGTATTATGCTCTTTCAAATTGCACACGGACGCAGTGGCGACAAAGGGGATACTGCAAATGTAGGTATCATTGCGCGCCGTCCTGAGTTCTACGAAATTTTGAAAAATGAACTCACGCCTGAGGTCGTCAAGGCACATTTTGGCGACATGGTCAAAGGCAATGTGGAGCGTTACGAAATGCCGAATATCGGCGCATTGAACTTTCTGCTTCATGAATCGTTAGGTGGCGGTGGTACAAAATCGCTCAAGCTCGATGCTCAAGGCAAAACTTACGCCGCCGCCTTGCTTCGTCTCTTTCTGACGCTCGATGACGAGCGCTACCCTCAACTTAAGTTTCTGCTTGAGACCGCCTCTTCATAGAAAAAAGTTCTGCCAAGCCAGCAGCAAAATTAGGCGAAATTCTTTAACTTTGTTTATGCAATTCCCCTGATAACGGCAATGCGCTCTCTGTCTCTGTAATGTGTAAGTCAAAGCCTATCGCAGTGCTGCGCATTGAATAGGGTGTTGCTACAAAAACTAAACCGCACCACAATGTCCAAACTGATTCTCATTCGGCACGGTGAATCGCAGTGGAACTTAGAAAACCGCTTTACGGGCTGGGTTGATGTTGGGCTGACGGACTTAGGTCGTGCTCAAGCGCGTGAGGCTGGCTTAAAGATTAAACACATTCCAATTGATATTGCCTACACTTCTGTGCTGTATCGTGCGATTGAAACGTTAATTATTGTATTGACCGCTGCTGAACAGTTGCATGTGCCCACTTACTTCAACAAGGCGCTAAATGAGCGGCACTATGGGGCATTGCAAGGCTTAAACAAGGCGGAAACTGCTAAAAAGTACGGTGAAGAGCAAGTCAAAATTTGGCGCCGCAGTTATGATATTGCGCCACCAAATGATGTCACTGCACTCAACCCTGAGGGTTACACCGAGAGTTTGAAAGATACTGCTGCACGCGCCCTACCTTACTTCAACACGGAAATCCTGCCGAAAGTCCATGCCGGGAAAAACGTGCTGATTTCGGCGCACGGCAATAGTCTCCGCGCCATTGTCATGGCACTCGATAAGCTCACCAAAGAAGAGGTCTTGGAGCTTAACATTCCAAACGGCGTGCCAATTGTCTATGACTACGAGGGCGAGAAGATGATCTCAAAAACTGTGCTCTAACACCTCACTTCGAAAGCACTCACTTGATTGCAGGTTTTGCGGTCTGCACATTTGTCTATGCCGCTGCTTTGTAGGCACGGCGAATTTCATAGAATGTGAGTACTGGGATAGTTTCAGCTTGTACAAATCCTGCCGTGCGCATCATTTCCGTCAAACTGCCTTTGAGAAAATCTTCCGCATAAGGCTCGAGGAAGAGCATGCTGCTGATGTTACCCCCAATTTTTGAGAGCTCGCTTGACTGTGCTCCATCGAAGACGAGAAAGATGCCGTTTGGCTTCAAGACACGCAGGGCTTCGCGCATCACATTCAAACCAGCTTCTGGCGGTAATTCGTGAAAGAGCAGTGAAGCGGTTACTGCATCGAAAGTATTGTCTTCAAATGGCAGTTGCTCTGCATTGGCATGCAGGAAAGTGATGTTAGAGAACAACTTTGCTTTAAGTTGTGCGGCTGCAACCATATAAGGTGAGAGATCGACGCCTGTTACATGTGCGTGAGGCAGTCGTTCGGCAATAAAGCGCGTTGCGGTGCCGGTGCCGCAGCCTAAATCTAAAATGCTTGTCGCTTCGCTTGGAAACATCTGCGCCAGTGTCGTGCGCAGGTAAGTTTCGCTGGGAAAGAGAATTTTGTTTGTAATTGGATCGTATGTGATAGCCGCATCCTTGTTGAGATAGCCCCCATCTACACTGTGAAAATCTTGTAAGTAGTACTCAGGATAACTTAGGTGAGGATTGGCGACCTTATCGCCTTCAGCTTGTAAATCGACGCCATCAAAAATGCGTTCAGTAAGCAATGGACGAAGCCATACTTCATTGGCTTCAAGGAAATTCACGATGCCTTGTTGGATAGGGTTACGCGTGATTTTCATACTACAAAAATGAGTGATTGCATAAGACACTTGTGATAACGATAGCCTTTGCTGCGACGTTTCAAGACCAAGAACATACTTGCGAAAAACTTTTGCTGGATTGTTAGCCGTCAAAACGCTGAGCTACAGCTGCGCTATGAGACTTCTCTTCTTAAGGGCACGATTGGCACCGATTGCTATCAGAGTAGCCAAAGAAAAATCGTCAGGTTGTTTATTTTTGTCGTTTAATTATTGTAGTGCTTTTCATGGACAGCGTCAGCGTTTTTTCCAGATTGAACCTTGCGTTTGCGCAGCTGTATGTGCTTTATCCGCATTTCTTCAAGTGCTACTTGGGCTTGCTTTGCAGAGCCTATCGAGTTTGCTCACCAGTCTTTCTTGATTTATTTGCCCATAGTAATCACTTCAAGTGAAAAATCTGCTTATCGTTACATACTATTTTCCACCGTCGGGTGGACCGGGCGTACAGCGCGTTTTGAAGTTCGTTAAGTATCTACGCGAGTTTGATGTACGCCCGGTGGTGCTTACCGTCGAAAATGGGGATTTCCCTGTGCGTGATGAAAGCCAGCTCTGTGAAGTTCCGTCTGATGTGCGGGTCTATCGCTCCAAAATTTTTGAGCCGTACAGGTTTTATCGCAAACTTACTGGCAAACCAGAGGATGCTCCTGTTGATGTCAACAACATTCCCAAGCCCGGTGAAAAGCGCAGCGTCATGGAGCATATCTCCGAATTTGTGCGCAGCAA
>NSLH01000032.1 GCA_002763895.1 [Chlorobium] sp. 445 | reverse complement strand
GTTTGTAAGTGACATTACCGAGATGATCAAACTCAAAGAAGACGCACGACAAACGGAAGTACAGCTCCTGCAAGCTGAGAAGATGAGTTCGCTCGGTCAGATGGTGGCAGGGTTAGCTCACGAAATGAATACCCCACTTGGCTTCGTGCGCAATAACCTTGAGCTCTTGGAAGCCAAACACAACGAGGTGCGTGAGTTGATTGCTGCTTACGATAAACTGCGCTCGCAAATTATGTATGGCACACCGAACGACGTTGCCATGATGTTAGCTCAGATTGACCAACTTTCTCAAAAGGTCAAAAATCGTGTCTATGAACAAGCCCCATTGCTGTATCGTAATTCCATTGAGGGCATCGACCGCATTCAAGATCTCATCTTGAGCCTTAAGAATTTCTCGCGTGTCGATGAAGCCAACTTTAAGCTCACCAACATCAACGAAAATATTGAATCCACGCTCAAGATTGCTGGGCATCTCTTCAAAGGCGGTATTCAAGTCATCAAGGAGTTTGGTTCGCTGCCCGATGTTATGGCATATCCTGCCCAGCTTAATCAAGTGTTTTTGAACTTGATTACTAATGCCGTGCAAGCGGTCGATGAGCGCACTGGTCGGATTACAATTCGCACCATGCAGCAAGGCGATAGTGTTGTCATTAAAATAGCAGATAATGGCAAAGGTATTCCGCCAGAGAATCTTAAACGAATCTTTGAGCCCTTTTTCACGACCAAAGATGTGGGACAAGGTACAGGTTTAGGTCTTTCAATCGTCTATAAGATTATTGAGAAGCATAAAGGTAAAATTGATGTTCAAAGCCAAGTTGGTAAAGGCACAGAGTTCACGATTACACTGCCGATTAACCTGATGCAAACACCTGCGACGAAGAGCAGCACTTCACCTTTTGTAGAGTCTCCATTTTTGGAGTAAGACTTTGGCGCATTACTTCAGATTTTAGATAACTTTATTCAACAAAAACAGAATAGGCATTATGCTACAGCACCATCTTCTTTTTGTAGACGACGAGCCAATGATTCTGCATTCTCTTTCCCTTTTATTCGAGGATTACACCGTCTACACTGCGACCAGTGGTCAGCAAGGATTGGAGATTTTACAGCAGCATCCGATTTCTGTCATCATTAGTGATCAACGCATGCCGCAGATGACTGGGGTTGAATTTCTGCGTCAAGCTAAAGAGATTGCCCCTGACGCCATCCGCATTTTAATGACAGGCTATTCGGATTTGCAATCTATTATTGACTCAGTAAATGTTGGAGAAGTCTTTCGCTATGTTAATAAACCATGGCAAGCGGAGAAGCTAAAGGAAACAGTTCGCTTTGCTTGCAATGTTGCCGATCAGCGGCGCTCAATTACGAAAGGCAAGATTACTGTCCCACCCAGTAGTTTTACACTTGGTATTCCTGAAATTGAACACAGAAAGTCAGAATTTGAACTTTTATTTGTAGACAGTAACGAGTCGCATTTGCAGTCGTTCAAGGCATTTTTTGAGCCTAAGTACACTTGCCATACTACCAGTTCGCCCGAAGAGGCTATGCACACGCTGCGCCGCTTTCCTATCGCTGTACTGGTGAGTGAAGCAAACTTGAACGGCGTTGATGGCGTTGATTTTCTTATTGCTGCAAAAGCTGCACAGCCTGAAGTTGTTACAATTTTGATGACTGGCATGAAAGACGCTAGATCTGTTGTGCGTCTTATCAATGAAGGTCAGGTCTACCGCTATTTGGTAAAACCCTTTCCGCGGGAGTCTTTGCGCCTGACTGTTGAATCTGCCGTGATTCATTACAAGCTTTACCATGATCAACTTGCCTGTCGCGCAAAATTAAGCGAGCAGACCATATTTCCGCAAGTGCCACCTTTTTTAGGTAGCTCTGCTTCATTGCGTCAGAATTTTGTAGCAAGATCCGCTTAATTAGTTTACAACATTATTACGACCTAGGCATGTTACGAGCTTCTCGCTAAACACTGAAAGTGTCTTCTTCTTTAACTGTGTTTTGCAGTTTTTGCTGGTGTCCTTGCTATTCTTTTACGCTTCCTAAGGTCAAGCCACTGATTAAGTAACGCGAGAGGGCAATAAATAGGACAACTACGGGTATGCTTACTACAATTGCAGCAGCAGAGTAGAGTCCCCATGCCACTTCAAGGTCGCTTTGGAAGGCTTTTAAGCCCATTGGGAGGGTAAATAAACTGGGGTCTTGAATAAGTACAGCGGCAACAAGGTATTCACTCCATGCGGTCATAAATGAAAAGAGTGCGGTAATTACGAGTGCGGGCTGCGCCAGTGGGAAAATAATTTTCCAGAATGTTTGAATTTCTGTGCAACCATCGATTTTTGCGGCTTCTTCTAAGCTACGAGGGATTGTATCGTAAAATCCTTTCATCTGCCATACGCAAAACGGCAACGCTGTTGCAGTGTAGGCTACGATTAGCCCCGAATATGAATCGTAAATACCCAATTTAATAAGCATAATAAAGAGGGGCAAAAGCAGCATCGTTACGGGGAACATTTGTGTTGCAATCAGCAAAATCATTGCGGGATCGCGCCCAATAAATTTGTATCGACTAAACGCATAGCCTGCTGTTGATGCCAGTGCTACTGAGATCAGCGTTACCGTTAGCGTAACAAGTAAGCTATTGAATGTCCACCTTAAAAAAGGGTGCTTTGTGAAAATATCAATATAGTTTTGAAAGTTTGCGCCTTTGGGGATTAGTTCAAGACTTGAAGAAAAAAGATTATTGCTTGGTCGCAGCGAAATTTTGAAGACTTCTACAATTGGGAAAAGCGCAAAGAGACAGAAAAGAGTAAGGATGATATAAATCCCGATTTTTCCTATTGATGAAACATCCCTTGGATTTTTCATCTTTTTAAGCTCCTTTCACTCTTAGTAAATACTTTGAGCGGCTTTCGTTTTCTTGATAAAATTCCACCCAAATGCGAGCAAAATCGCAAAAATAATCATTGAGAATGCCGCTGCATAGCCTATTCTGAAGTAGTTCAAGCCGACTTTATATACCCAACTTACGAGAATATGTGTTTGGTCAGAAGGTTCTCCGCCATTACTGACAAGCCAGACCACATTAAAGTTATTAAATGTCCAAATTGTACCTAATGTAATTGCTGGAATCATAACAGGTTTAAGCAGTGGAATGGTGATATGACGGAGTTTATCATACCAATTTGCGCCATCAATCTCTGCGGCTTCATAGAGTGAATCAGGAATCGATTGTAAGCCGCCGAGTGCTACGACCATCATAAATGGGAACCCCAGCCAGATATTTGTAATTAGGCAGGCAGCAAACGCTCCCCATTCGGTGCTAAGCCATTGCACACGTTCTATACCAAGTGCTGCTAAAACTTGATTAACCGCACCATATTCTGAATTAAATAAGCCTCTCCAATTTAATGCAGTGATGTACTGCGGCACCGCCCAAGGAAGTATTAAAATCACACGAAAAAAGTTTTTTGCTTTAATGTTCTTATTGAGCAAAATTGCTAGGAATACACCGATTGTTACATGAAAAAAAACATTTGTTACTGTCCAGAGCACAGTCTTAAACAAGAACCACCAAAATTTTGAGTCTGAAAGCACGTTGATATAGTTGCTCAATCCCTTAAAGCGCCAATCCTGAAAGTGCTCAAGATTCATATTACTAAAACTTACAATAACATTGTAAATAAATGGATAGAGCACTACTGCGGTCATTACAAGTAAGGCGGGCAGTGCATAAAAATATGGAATAGCATTAAATTTTTCTTTTAGCGGTTCTGGTGTATTTCCGTTTTGCGCAGCCACACTTGACTTCGCTATACTTGCATTTTCTAATTTCGTAGTTACTTGCATACTACTCTTTCATTTCTTTAATAAGTTTGACAGCTAAATCTTGCATTTCCTTTGCCGCGTCGCTAGGTGATTTGCTACCATTGATAACGGCTTGATACGCTGGACGCATCGAATCCCAAATCACACGCATTTCACTGACTACAGGCATTGCTACCCCTACGCTCAACTGCTCAAATGAGCCACGCAAGATTTCATCTTCTTCTAAAATTGGATCACGGTAGGCTTCCACACGCGATGGAATAGAACCCGATCGCTTCGTATATTCCAGCATCACTTCAGGGCTGCACAAAAATTTTAATAACTTGCATGTGGCTTCCAACTTTTCCCCTTTTGTATTCACATTAATACTGTAGCCTCTTGGGGAAATCATCGGAGCTGGATAGTAGCCTGTTTCATCAATCATTGGAATTCTGGCTACGCCGAAATTAATTTTAGCTTCCCTGTAGCCTGCCCAAGCCCAAGGACCGTTGATAATCATTGCTGCTCTGCCTTCTTTGAACAGTGTATTTGCAGTATTGTAATCGCACTCTTGCGGAATAATTCCATGCTTATCTCTTAAGTCCTTGATGAGCTGCGCAGCTTTCACAGTTGCCTCACTATTTAATTTTGGCTCTGCGTTTTCATTCATTATGATTCCACCGTACCCTCCAAGAAAAGGTACAAAAAAATAGGGCTCAGTATAGTTCCACACCAACGCATACTGATCGGGTTTGCCATCACCATTTATATCCTTTGTAAAAGTCTTTCCCCATTCAATCAATTCATTCATCGTCTTAGGTGGGGTTGGAATCAAGTCTTTATTGTAGACCAAGCACAAATGATTGCCAATTTGGTCGCCGATTTGATACAAATGGCCTTCAAGAAATGTGTTTGCGGGAATGGGCTTTGTAATAAAGCTATCTAAAAAGGCCGGCTCAAACAAATTTTCCAGCGGCTGAATCACACCTAATTTTACAAATGGACCAACCATATCACTTGGTCCATAGACAAGTTCAGGACCAGAGCCGCCGAGCGCAGCAATCATAAAGTTTGTGCGAATAGGCTCAGTTTCATAAAAGAGTTCGCGAAATTTATACCCTTTTGCAGTGAGTTCTTTACCATCGGGGTGTTCCGTTGCAAATTTCTCCAGCATTTCTCTTAGGACATTGCGCTCTCCAGGGTTCATTTGCGTCCAGACTGTAATCACCTTTTCCCGCTCATTTGCACAACCAAACAACAATACCACCAAGATTAAGATCCACTTTCTTAAAGAAGGCACTTTTAAGCCTGCGCAAATGCTCCGCCACATGCTAGTTTTGAGAAAGGATGCAAAAGAGAAAATTCAGAAAGGCTCGGCATTCACCGAGCCTTTCAAGTCTTGCAGTGATTTACTTCACCAGCATCATCTTCATTGTTTGTCTGAAATTGCCGGCATTAATGCGGTAGAAATACATACCGCTCGAGAGTTGCGAGGCATTAAATTGCACGGTGTAAGTCCCCGCTGCCAAGCGTTGATTTAGTACAGTTGCGACTTTACGTCCTAACACATCGAAGACATCGAGCTGCACATTCTCCGTTGTTGGAATGGAGAAGCGGATTGTGGTGCTCGGGTTGAATGGGTTCGGATAGTTTTGCTCCAAGCGGTATTCACGTGCTACTGGTGCCGTCAGATCGCGCTCTGGGGCATTGAGTGTTTGATTGCCACCCCCGAACACTACACTAACCGTAGCGGTAGAGCCAATAGGAATTGTACTTGGGAATGTTGTCAAATAATCGGCTCCAACTATCCCTTCATTGTCTAAAAGCCCATTACTTGGTCTTGGGTCGTTGAAAATTCCTCTATAGAAAATTGCGAATTTGAAAGGTCCGAATGCAATCGAGCTTGCAGGAATGACTGCTTCATAGACACCCGGGGGCTGAGTACGGCTTGAATCTAAGAAAATAAAGCGCTGCGTTGACGGAATGGCTTGACTTGGTGGCGGTGGATTGGAATTACGTAAGAGTGAAGTATCATTCCAGTCAGGCCATGCCCCAAAGATACCTTCACCAGCAATGTATAGACCGTAGCGCAAGCCATTCAAGTTTCCAGTGAGCGCACCACTTGCACGCAGTGAATCAATGCTGCGACCTGCCAGCGTACGGCGACCACGCGTATCGAGCAACACGCGCACATTGAAGTTACGACTTACACGTATTGCAATCACTGGCTTGATTGGCGTCGGTGTTGCTACAAGGTCTGCTGTCCCCGTACCAAATTGCAGCGGACGATCGGGTCCGATTTCCCAGCCGCCATTTGTAAAGCGGTTCGCTGTGGAGCTGTAGGCTTTAAATTTCCATGGTACGGTCGTGTTTTCTTCTGCGGTGATGCTGATTGTATCGACAAAAGTGGTCGTCAATCCTACACGCCGTAGTGCTGGCGGGTTACCAGTCCAGCCTCTGAAGGGTCCGGTTACACCGATTGTATCACCCGCACCAAATCCTGCACCCAGCAGATCGCTCATATCCGCTTGGAAGATGACCCGACGGGTACGACGTGGTGCACCTTGTGAAGCATTATCGTTCCAATAGCGTGTTACGTTCAATGTTTCCGCTACAGCAGCTTGACGAAATTCTACCGAGCGATCTTCCCCATCTTCGTACACGAGCTGTCGACCTGCTGCAAGATTACGGTAAGTGAATTTGTAGCGAATGGTTCCAATGTTGATTGCGCCAAGTGGTCTCAGTGGACCTGTATAGACGGTATCATTGGCATTGTTGCTCACCACACCTATGCGTGTCGAGTCGCCCGGCTGTGAGTAGCGACCGCCTGCACCTGTGAAGATAAGCGCATACAGGGTATCATTTGGCTGAATTTCACCTGTTTGGCGCAAGCGCCGGATATTGACGCCAAAGCGCACGACATCTTGCTGTGCCCATATATCTGTAGCCAGCAGCAGCAGTCCCAGCAGTAAAAGTGAGTGGTACCTCTTGAACATAAGTTGCTCCATTAAGTTTTGGTTAAGAATTCAAAAAGTAATGTAGTATTGAACTTTCAAAGAACATAATTTGTTGATTGAAGTTAAGTTGGAATTTAGTTAAAACTCCAGACTCAGCGCAAACCATTGTGGCGGATTGAGTCGTCCAAAGGTTTGGTAGGTATAATCAAAGCGTAGGACGACCGTACTAATTGGATAGCGCAAGCCTGCACCGAAGGTCAAGCCTTTTTTCGCTTTCTTGTTCAAAGAGCGCATTGTAGCCCACGCGCACGAAGAAGATATCTTTCCATGCATATTCAGCGCCCGTGTTTAGTGTTTGCACATTGTCGAGCGGAATAGTGGTATCAAGGGCGAAAGATAATCGATTGGTCTCGTCACGCAATATGTCGTAGCTCACACCGATGCGGTAGATCAGTGGCAGGTTAAATTGATCGGTTAAGAGTCGTGCAGGCACGTTGCTATTGACGCCACGCTGTGTACCGCCCGTTTGATCGAAGTTAACTGTCAAGCCTTCGCCGTCTAAGCGCATTTGGGTGCCGAAGTTGCTGATGCTTGCGCCCAGTTTTAAGCCGTTGGGCAGCAGCCCTGTATCGTAGTAGAATCCTACATCCAGTGCAAATGCATTCGCGGTGGTTCGGAAAATTGATTGGCTTACAAACTTCAATGAAATCCCTACAGAGAAGCGGTCGCTAAGGCTTTTGCCCCAAGAGAGTTGGGCGGCAAAGTCACTGGCAGAAAAGGTTTCACCTGTTCCATCGGGGTTGGAGATTGTTGTTACTTCCATTGTGCCATAGTTCAGTGATGTGATGGCTACGCCAAATGTGCCGGCGACACCGGCGGGAATTGTTGCGCCTGCCCAATTAATTTGGGTATTTATCAGCCACTGTGTATGGGTGAAGCCTGCGCGAATTTTATCGCTGCGTACAATTCCAGCGGGATTCCAGTACAAGGCGGAGATATCGTCAGCTAGAGCTACAAATGCGCCGCCGAGTGCTGTGGCGCGTGCGCCCATTCCGATTCCCAGGAAAGGCGCTGCGGTTGTCCCATATTTTGATTGAGCTTGCACGCCTACTGCACACCAGAGGCTAATCAGGTAGCTACAGGCGCAGAGCATTGTTCTTAGAGTCTGCTTCATGATATATCTCCTTATTTAATCACAGCAAATTTGCCGGTTTTTGTGCCGATACCAGGGGCATCGATGTGATAGAGATAGACACCGAACGCGATGTCCAGATTTTCAGCGGTCTTCAAATCCCACTCGACTTGGGAGGTTGGATAAGAGAACGTGCCTACGCCTTCATTTTCGCGCTCACGTTTGCCAAAACTGCTGTTGCCATCAGGATTGTCGGCATACAGCGTGCGAATCAGTTCACCACGAATGGTGTAGATACGAATGGTCGAACGCAAGGGAACATTTTTGAAGAAGAGCTTACGTGCTGCTCTACCGCGTGTATCTGCACCGACGAGGTTGCCTTCCGCAGTGTTGGTTACGATATACGGGTTGGGGAACACTTTGACATTATCGAGTGCATTGCGTGTGCGTTCTTCATCTTCAGTTTGAGCTTTGAATTCTACTGTGAATCGATCGGCGGCAGTGATTGGTCGACGCGTGCGGATAAAGAGTGTATCTCCGGGTTTGGGAAAGTAACGTGCAGGCGAGATATTGATATTCCAAGAAAACAGTGTATCAAGCGCTGCACCTTCAGGTTGCTCGCAGATGCTGAGATTGACTCCAAACTCGCCAATCTCGCTGCCTGTCGCAGGGTCTAAGAAAAACCGCTCAGCTTGTCCTGTCAGAAGGTTAATGACTTGAAAGTTGGTATTGCGTGCTGGCAGGCTTGTTGGCACGCCATCTACAATCAAATTCACAGGGCTTGATCGTCCTGGGCGCATCACGATAGCATATTCTGCAGGCTTGCGAATGGCTCTGCCACGAATACTTGGTGCAAGCACTTGTGGGACAAAGGCTGTGAGTTTTGGCACTGTATCCTCAAAAATGACCCTTACACCTGGTACGCGCCAGAATGCCTGGTCAAGTCTGGTCTCTGGTGTATTAACAATGGTGAAAAATGCACCGATTTTGTCAATGAGTGCTGTCTCTTCGGTTGCGCGGTAGAAGAAATCGCCTTCTTGCGTTTGCTGGTACAGGGTTGGATCGCCTAAGAAGCGCTGAAAGACGCCGTTGATAATTCCACTTTGCGCCAGCAGTGTATCTGGACGAGAAGGGTTTGTGATGTCTAAGACGCGGAATGAACTGGTGCGCAGTTCTAGGGTTTCTTTGAAGTCAGCGGCATCCACAAGTCCATCGCCGTCATTATCGATACCGTCGTTGCTCGTGTCCTTGAACTCGACTTGAATACGGCGGTCGCGGTCGATTTTGCGAGGATTGATGAGTTCGTAGATAACACGTCCGGTGCTACGATTCAGCGCACTCGGACGCAGTGTATCAGAATCAGGCATGTTATTACGCAGCCCTGCTTGTGATGCGCGCGGTGTAACCGCCACGGTGTTTGGTCCAAGCAGCAAGCGTCCGCGTCCATCAATGAATCCACCAATGCTGTTTTCGCTTGGTGGAATTGCTGCGGCGGGGTTCGGGACGACAATCACAGAGTCGCGGCTGATGCGATAGAGGGTATCGGTTGGAATGTATCCGCGTGAATAGGCTGCCACAGCGTAGTAGTACGTGCGCCCATTTTCCACATCGGTATCCGTGAAAGTATGCGTGAGTCCTGTTTCTTTGCCCAAGTAGAATGCCACACCACGCGATTGTTCTGACAAGCCTCGTCCTACCAGTGGAAAATATCCAAAGACACCGTTGATTTTGTCGAACTGAGCAATTGGTGCTAGCCTAAAACGCTGTTCACCTTGTCCGCCAGAAATTACACGTGCATCATTAAACTGTGGGTCTGTGCTCTTGTAGATTTTGTAGCCCTCAAATGTAAAGGCTCTGGGGTCGCGCCGAGTGCCTTCTGCCCCGACAATGCGGCGGTTAATAAAGACATCGAAGTAATCTTCTGCCTCACTTGTCCAGTAGAGTGTTACACGCCGGTCGCCCGGAATAGCGGAGAGACGCGGAGCTGGACGCGGTGGACCTGCAAAGTTGTAGTTGTTGTCATAAATCTCCTGCACGATGTCTTTGTTAGTTAGAATCTCATCGGAGGTTTGACCAAAGACCAAGGCAACTGAAAGTCGTTCGGTTTGACCGCGCTTGAGTGGGAAGTAGCCCGTGCCATAGGTATAATCACCATCTTTTGGGGCAAGGTCGAGTGTATCAAAGACGCCGGGCGTTGTAACACGCCATAGGTCGTCGGAATTTCCCATTTGCGGTGAAGCCGAGAGATCAAACTTGTAACTGGTCAGTCCTATCTGGTCTGCTTCCACGACATCGGTGGCATCGAAGGCAGACTCGCCAGCCGTAGGTGTGGCATTGTTTTCTCCCCTATCATTTGTCGATGGTCTGCCGTCTGCGCCAACATCATCCAAGAGCGTCCAGTTGCCGTTATTATCCAAGCCGTCATCGCGCCGTTCATCGATCATGGGGAAGCGTGTCGGGTCATTGAGGTTCTCACCGCTGCGGGCGAGGTTAATGTAGTTGATGAAGCGTAAGGGTGGCAGTAAGACAATACGTGAGCGCCCTGTTACAATATCCGCTTCCAATCGCGTGCGGCGGAAATGCAAGCGATAATCTTCATCGACCACGCCGTTGAGGTTGTTGTCAATCAGATCGCCAGTAATTTCGCGCAAGGTATCGCCGACGGAAATTGTGCGTGTAATGCCTTGTGATGTAATGGTGATGCTACCTGATGCGGGCATGGTGATGGCGCGCCGCCAAGCCACTACGAATGGCTCAGTGTATCCTGCAGCAACTCGCGCTGGTGTTTGAATCAGCGTATCTGTGATGGTAATGAGAATATCGCCGCCACGAATCACTCTCGGCGCATTTTCACCTCGGAAAATCCCTCTCTGTACATCCGCTGTGAGCTCGTAAAAATCATAGCCCGTCGGTGAAATTTGTCCAACTGGAATTGATGCAAACTGACTGGGTACCCCTCGATTTGGAATCGCTGCTGGTCCTGTTCCAATTTTATCCCAATCATCATCGTTATCAATTCCATCGAAGGGATTACCCGGGCTTTCTAAGAAGGCAACACCCACATAGCCTACCGGGAAATTTCGATTCCACGCTCCATCAACGGCGGTTGGATCGGGGCGTAAGTTTGTCTCTGAAATAGGATTCCATGTGTAGGTAATTGAGCGGCTTTGGTCGAAGACGGAGACATTGCGTGTAAATTGTCGTCCCACGGCTGTACCGACCACTGAACCAAAGACCACCTTGTCATAGTCGTAGTCACTAATGTTTTTGACTTCGTAGAGCCAGAAGATATTGTCTTGTGCAAGGAAACTTGACCATTGCAACCCACGTCCTTTGACTTGGAAGCCTACGCCATATCGATTAGGGTCGGAGGTTGGTCGGAACCCGAACTCTTCGAACCAGCGTCGGTCAGTAGCATCATCGAAGACAAAGTAACTTTCTTGGTCGGCATTAAAGACGCCTCGTCCGAAATAGCCATTCCAGTCTGCGCGTCCTGTCGCTGGATTTATCCAAGTCGGCTGATCGGGCCAGCGATCGGGCCAAGAGGAAGGAATATGGCTCATGGCTGGAAATTCTTCTGCGGCATTGAAGAAGCCTTCAATCGGCTGCAAGCCCTCGAACTGTCCATTGACAATGCGATAGCCTCCGCCGCGTGGACCTTGATGCGTTGTAACATAGCGTGCGACGCTGGTAATATCGGCTGCGCGCTGACCATTGACAATGATATTCCGAATAGTTGTGCCTAAGCGTCCGCGTGGAATTGTGATGATTTGGTTATCGCGCAGGCGTCTGCCGGTTGTCGCTGTGGTGTCGTTGTTGGCATAAATCACGGTATCGCGAAATACCCGCTCGACCCCTAAGATGATATTGAGGTCGTAGATGTATTCGTTTTCGTCCACAGGCCATGCGCAGGTCGGTAAGAGCGGCGCAATAAAGGTTTTGCTGCCGATTAGTCCATCGTTCTGGAACTTGGTGCGTACGCGATTGCCATTATGCAAGCCCACGCGTCGATTCGCCCTGCTGCTGCGCAGGTTAAGTGGAATATCTTGGGCAAGTGCATTGATTGCCCCATCTGCTCCAAGTAGCAAGATTAGGAGCCACAGTGCGACACAAAAACATCGACACATTGTGGTGTTATCAGAGGTTGTGATTCTCATCGTCAAGAAATGATTGGGAAAACCAGTTTACAATGAAAAACTTGCACCTACGAGCACTTGACGTGGCGGTGCGAAGAGTTGTGGTCGGCGTTGATATTCATCTGGCGTATTGACCGTTGAGCGTACGCGCGTATTTTGAAAGATCAGATCTGGCGTCAGCAAAGCAAATGGATAATTGCCTGATTGGTTGCTAAAATCCAGTAGGTTATAGACCTGCACATAGACACTGACCTGATTTTTGCCCCACTCAAAGGTTTTCTGTGCGCGAATGTCTAAGGTGAAGGTCGCTGGGCGCAGGAGCGAATTGGTCACAATTTCACCACGGCTGCCACGGACCAAAATTGGGAACGGCGCATTAAGGTCTGGCGTAAAGGGGAAGCCACTGCCGTAGCGTGCAATAGCGCTGAGCAGCCAGCCATCGATGTCGAAGTTGCCTGTGAGGTTCAGTGTGTGTGTTTGATTCCAATCTAGCGGTACAAGTACAGTTGGCAAAGGCGCATTAGCTGCAAGTGCAAAGGCAGCTGCCGCTGGGTCAGAGGTATTGCCTTGTGCTACTTGGAACGTGTAGTCAATGCCAAAGTTAAAGAGGCGCGAGAAGCGTTTATCGATACGAATTGTCAGACCGCGCGTGAGTGCATAGTCCGTATTCACAAATTGCGTGTAAGCGCCTCTGTCAAAATACTCTCTTAGGAACGCGCTACCATTGAGGTCGCGAATATCATTGAAGTACAGCGCAATATCGACCGCAATATCTTCGCCAAATTGCTGCTGCAAACCCAGTTCTCCTTTAATGGTGCGCTGTGGTTTCAGGTCAGCATTGCCAAACGGACCACTGACACTGGCTGCAGGGTCGCGTCGGAAGAAAGGATTACGATACAGAAATTCAAAGTTAGGAATCTGAAAGACTTGTCCGAAGAAAAAGCGCAGCACACTTGTTTCTGCAATCGTGAATGCCACACCGAGCCTTGGGCTTAATTGCCATTTCAGACTGGCTCGCTCGAAATTGCGTTCTAGCAACTCTTGCCCATTGCGCACATAGATAGGTAAGTTTTCACGAATGTTTGGAATCACATTGCCTTGCGCGTCTTTGGGTAAATTTTCTGGACGTAGCGGGTCGTAGGGACTTGGATCAGTTGGGTCTTTTGGCACAAGTCCATCGGGATAGAATACATCTAAGCGCACGCCGAAATTGACGATAAACCGGTTGATTTCAAATTTATCTTGGACAAACGCCGCAAATTCAATTGGGCGACGGTCGTAGAAATCGTAGCCAGCTTCACCCAGTTCTGCCCGACGCAGGCGCAAGACACCAGTTTGTAGTGAGGACTCATCCAGAAACAGACTTGCGCTCTCGAGCCACAGGCGATGGAATTTGACATCAAACCCAGCTTTAACTAAGTTCTCCGTATTGACTTGCGAGGAAACATCGCCTTTGATGTTAATCGTGGTGGTAGAGCGACTGAAGTAGCCTGTTTGCGCGCCGCTCACAAGAAATTCCTGTCCAAAGTCTGCTTGTCCCGGACGGTATGCTCCGCCCGGAGTCAGATTATTGACACCCCAATCCAGATAGCGCCGGTCAATAGGGTCTTCGTAGAGAAAGTTTCGTTCATCGATATAGAGCACCGATGCTCCCAAGTTAAAAAACGTTAAACTCGACAAGGCTGAGGTGATGTTCAAAATGCCTGTATAAGAGCGACGGTAATTTGTTACAGTGGCATCTGGAATAAATTGCCAATCAAAGTCGAAGTTGCGAAACCGCTCATCGGAGAATTGGAACTGGGCGCTGATTTTTCCCACATCAGGCCTAAAGGTGAGTTTGGCTAAGCCCGAA
This sequence comes from [Chlorobium] sp. 445, assembly GCA_002763895.1. Taxonomy (NCBI): domain Bacteria; kingdom Pseudomonadati; phylum Chlorobiota; class Chlorobiia; order Chlorobiales; family Chloroherpetonaceae; species [Chlorobium] sp. 445. The sequence continues at coordinate 12,091 of NSLH01000032.1, read as the reverse complement.
AACTTACGGTAGGGGTTCATGGGCACAAACTCGCCGTTGCCTGTAGCAAACTCTCGGAAATTATCTGTAGCTTGACGCAGCACGCGATAGACACGAATGCCTTTTGTTTCCCGCTCCTGGTCGTTTCGTGGTGGGTCAGTCGGGTCAATTGGATAAAAGAAGAATTCATAGTTGCCCGGATTGCGCTGCCTATAGTTGGCAATAAGCTGATCGATTTCTTGTTGTGTGCGGGCTGTGCCGATAAAGCCACCAATTTGATTGCCCGTGAAAATACTGGGCGGCAAAATATCGCCTGCATTAAAGATGCGCTGCCCATAGAAACGTCCTTCATCTTCGAAGTAGCGCCCATTGACAAAAAATGTAACTAAGTCCTTTTGTCCACCGAAGAAATTTAGGGGTCCGCTCAAACTGCCTTGAATATCGCGCGATCCTACAGTTCTAATGTTATTGACATTCGGGAACAGTTCAGTGCGTGGCGTGAGGTAGCCCCCGAAGAAGGTTTGCAACGTGCCATCATACTCTGCGCCGCCTTCTTTGGTTACAATGTTCACAATAGCAGACAGCGCCTGCCCATACTCAGCATTGTAACCACCAGTGAGCAGTTCAAGTTCTTGAATAGCTTGCGACTCAATGCCAAGGTTATTGATACCACGCCCTTGATTACCGTCATAGACGTCGTTGACTGAGAAACCATCGACGATATACATCGCTTCGCCACGTCGACCGCCACGGAATGTGCCTCCAACTACACCCGCTTGAATTTCCAAGACTTGTGCAGGATTTTGAATCGGCAGTGTTTTAATCTCATCACTGCCTACTGCGGCACGTGTAGCCGTCATGTCTTTGATCACCAGATTTCGTTCAGCAGAAATCACAATTTCTTGCGCTTGCACACTCTCAATGCGCAGTTTGAAGTCGGCGCGTGTGGTCAAATCTACACTTACTTTGACATTGCGCAGCGTCGCCGTTTGATAGCCTACATACGTGCAGCGCAGTGTGTAGGTTCCAGGCGGCACATTAAGAATGACATAATCACCATCAACATTTGTCTTAGCCCCCAATTTTGTGCCCTCAATAGCTACACTTGCACCAATCAGCGGCTCATCGTTATCGGCATCGACAACCTTGCCTGCAATCTTACCAGTCGTGCCTAAAACCACCGTGCGCCCAATTGTAATCGTGATAGGGTTTTCCTTTGCAACTTCTTTTGCAAGAGCGGGATATGTCAAAAGCAAGAGATATGCGACAGCAATAAATGTGTGTGTTGTGTGTGTGACTTGGTATTTTTGCTTCATAGACACTGCCTTTCTTTCGCTTGAACATGCTGCATGTTCAGCGCAGCATGTTCAAAGTTAGCGTTGAAGCAGACCAGCAGACTCTGCTTCTCATTGTCGTTTTGTTTTGTTGAGCTTAAGTTGATCGCCGTGCTGCTCTTTAAGCAAGTGTCGCAGCAATCACAAAACTGTGCAAGGTTACACAAAAAAACTTTTTTCTACAAACACTTGTCACCATGCGGTCCAGCCACCATCCACAACGAGGTTTGCGCCTGTCATATAGCTTGAGGCATCGCTTGCCAGAAACACAATTGCACCCTTGTAATCCGTTGGCTGCGCCATTCTGCCAAGTGGGGTACGCTTTGAGTATTGCTTGATGAAAAAATCGTCTTGCATATTTTCTACGCCGCCGGGCGAGAGTGTATTGACGCGCACATGGCGCTCTCCCCAATATGCGGCAAGAAACCGTGTGAAAGCAATCACGGCGCCTTTGGTTACGGGATAGGCTGCAGATTTCCAAAAGGTCTGTGTACCATCTGGCTTTCTATAAATTGATTGATCTGGTGCGACAATGCCGTAGGTTGAAGCAATGTTGATGATGCTGCCTGTGCCGCGTTTCGCCATTTCCGTACCCAAAATCTGCGAGCAAAGAAACAGGCCTGTTACATTGACATCGAGCGACTTTTGGAACAATTCCAGAGGATAGTTCTCGAACCTGGAGAGTTCAGCTGCAGCGGTAGGGTTCTCAAACATATCGTTGATTGCAGCGTTATTGACCAGTACATCAATCTTGCCAAAGTGCGTCAAAATCGTATCGCGCAAGGCTCTGACAGAGTCAGGCTTGGTGATGTCAGCCCCGATGCCAATCGCAGCACAATACTGCTGCGAGAGTTCCTCTGCAAAGGCTTTCGTTGCAGCATCATTCAAATCTGTGACGACCACATTAGCGCCTGCTTCAGCTAGTGCATAACAATGCTGCTTGCCTAGCAAGCCTAATGCACCAGTTACGACGGCAACTTTCCCTTCCAGCGAAAAAAGTTTCATCTGCGTTGATGTTATCACTCCTTAAAAACGAGAAGCATAGCGCGCAATACACAAAACTTTGCGCGCTTTTCTCTCAATGCGCTGCAGGAAGATTGCCGCACATCCATATGTGGCATCTCTTCTCAAGCGTGCCTACGCTTACTTTTTATAGACAATTTTGCGAATGGTGTCGAACTGCAAGTATGGGTATTGTTTTTGTACATACTCAATTGCATCAGCAGCCGAGAGCTTTTGGTCTCTTGCCGCCTTGAAGAGCTGACGAATGTGGTAGTCGCGTAGTTGCTTTTCGTCAATGAGACGATTTTGGCGCAGTTTGATGAAAGCATCATCCGAGACAAGTTCTCTGATTGGATTACGCATAGTTACCTTCGGTTTTGGTTAAAGAAATTAAGCGTTTTACGCTCTAACTCATTTAGAAAGCTGTAGCAGTCTTCCGATGGTCGTTTGCGTTTATGTTTGTTTATGGACATTCTAGCTGCGTGCTTTTGCTGTTCTGTTATGTTTTAGCGGCAGCCAGTAGAATTCTGTCTAAGTAGAACTTTGTCTCGATATGCTTCAATACTTACAATTTTGTAGGATGCTGCTAAATTTATGAAAAGCTGTCTTGCCTGTCAAGCCGTGGCATGCTTTTTGTGATATGCGTCAAAGCGGTGTCTTCAGAAGCCTTGTCGCAATCTATCGCTCTCGCTTTCTAATCTATCGCGGATTTTAGAGGCGGCTTTTCGTAATGCTGCTGGAATATCATCCTTGTTATCGGTCATTTCCAGTGCTGTAACAAGGTATCGCTGCCGCACGGGGTCAATCGCTTTGAGGTCAATGGTGTAAGTATTGCCGATTTTTTTGATGAGCCCTGTAACAATCACATCAACTTTGTTTGTGCTGGCAATCTCCATTGCAAGCTCTTGGTTGATGCGCTTTAATTTTTCTTTTCCTAACTTTTTTGCTTCGCTTTGCATTTTTGCCTCAGTCATCACTTCCAAATCGTGTGAATCATCTAGGTCGGAGCGCAAAATCGTGCCAAGTTGCTTTTCCAGACGTCCAATTCCGGTTTCATTCACGAAATCCGCTACGACGACCATGAGCTCACGTTTTTCACTTTTGCCTTGTAGCGCCTTTGAATAAAGCAAGCCCCCCATGAGTAAGGCAACGACAAACAGCGTTGCATACTGCACCTTACGCTGGCGCATGTAAAATTTTATTTGTGTCCAAAATACACTAAGGCTATCGCTGCTTCTGGGCTCAACTTTGTAGATTGCAATGCCCGTTGCAATGTTTTTTAGATCGCCTTTGCCAAGTTTAATAAATCGTGCATCGATTTTATTTATCACCTGTCGGCAGACATCTTCGGAAATTGCAATTCCATTTGGGTCGGCAATGGTATGGATTCTGGCAGCGATATTGACTCCATCGCCATAGACATCACCGCTGCGGTGCACCACGTCGCCCAGATGAATGCCAATGCGCACTTTGATTTGCACAGTCTCAGGAGACGCTGCGTTATACTCAAGCAAGGCTTTTTGGATATCGAGGGCACAATTGACTGCATCAAGCGCATTATCAAAGGCGACAAGGAAAGCATCGCCAATGGTTTTTATCTCTACCCCGTTATGTTTGGTGAAGAATGGTCTCAAAATACGGCGATGTTCATCGAGAAGTTCTAAGGCAAGCTTTTCATTTTTCTGCGTCAGTGCACTGTAGCCTACCATATCGGTGAACATAATCGCCGACAGCTTACGCTGCTCGCTTTGCGCAAGCGCAGAGGGTTCATTTTGTCTCACAACTACACGATGCGTTTTAGGCATGCCTTTAGAATTTGCAAGCCGGCTTTACCAAGTGCTTGTGCCTAGAAATTTCAGAAACTTTATTCAAACATCCAACTTGCAGACTTGCGTGTGTTACACAATTACTCAAAGTTTAAGAGACCTTGCACGTTGTTGTCCAGCCCCTTATCTTTCCTCTTTATCTTGCCGAAAAAATCGTATCTTCCGACTGTTACGAACAGCAAGCCCTAAACCAAGACGTTTGCCGTTTTTTTCCAATGTAGTTTTTCAATCCTAACCTACCCAAAAGGAGTAACCGCTATGGCACTTAAAGTTGGCATCAACGGGTTCGGTCGCATCGGTCGCTTGGTGTTTCGAGCGCTCGCCGAAGAAGGTCATCTTGGCAAAAACATTGATGTTGTTGCCGTAAACGACCTTGTTCCCGCCGATAATCTCGCCTATCTCTTGAAATACGATTCCACACAAGGTCGTTACAAAGGCAGTGTTTATAGTGAAAAGTCTAATCCGTCTTTAGCTGAAGATGACCTGCTCGTCGTCGATGGTCATAAAATCAAGTGTCTTGCCATAAAAGATGGACCTGCAGCAATGCCATGGAAAGATTTGGGCGTAGATATCGTCGTCGAATCTACAGGACTTTTTACCGACGCCGAAAAAGCAAAGGGACACATTAGCGCTGGTGCCAAGAAAGTGATTATCTCTGCGCCCGCAAAAGGCGAGGACATCACGATTGTCATGGGTGTCAATCACGACAAGTATGATGCCTCAAAGCACTCGATTATCTCCAATGCCAGTTGCACGACAAACTGTCTTGCACCTATGGTGCATGTCTTGCTTAAAGAAGGCTTTGGTATTGAGGAAGGTTTGATGACGACCGTACATTCTTACACTGCCACGCAAAAGACTGTTGATGGTCCTTCAAAGAAAGACTGGAAAGGTGGGCGCTCAGCCGCCATCAACATCATTCCTTCTACAACTGGCGCTGCTAAAGCCGTTGGCTTAGCTATTCCCGAAGTTAAAGGCAAACTCACAGGCATGAGTTTTCGTGTCCCAACCGCAACGGTCTCCGTCGTTGATCTTACCGTGCGCACCGTCAAAGAGACAAGCTACAAGGAAATCTGCGAAGCTATGAAACGCGCCAGCGAAACCTACCTTAGAGGCATCATGGCTTACACCGAAGATGAAGTTGTCTCATCTGATTTCATTCACGATCCGCATTCATGCATCTTCGATGCTGGCTCGGGCATTGAACTCAATAGCCGTTTCTTCAAACTCATCGGCTGGTACGACAACGAATGGGGATATTCGCATCGCGTCGTTGACCTCATCAACCACATCGCCAAAGATTAGCGCTGCGTTGTATTGTCAAGCTGGGCGGCTTTGCATAGTGCAAGCCGCCTTTTTACTTCCTTGTGCTAACCTGCCTTAGTACATACAGCTTTTTCAATCATGTCTCGATAGTGATTCGGCTTTTCTACCAATCCGCCGCACAATTTCAACGCTAACTCCGGTCGGCTCACTTTTCGCCTTAAGAGCCCAATAAACTCCGCAACGGCAGTCGCTTCGCTTTCAAGAATCGCCTGCGCCGTAGGGTTGCCTTTGGCTGCAAGTCTGATAACCGCTGGCGCCAGATTTTGCACAGGCAGTTGCTCTTGGTAGACTTTCCTCAATGTCTCTTCACGGTCTTTGAAATAGCGACGCATTGTGCCGCAAAACTGTTCATCTTCAAAGAAGCCATCGAGTGCGCGCAAGTAGTGCAAAATTGCCGCCATGCCAATTGCTATGCCGCTCCCTCTATCCCCAATCCAACGTCCGTAGCCACCTACTCTTACACTTTTTTTCGTCTACTTTTGCCGCAAATACTGACCCTGTGCCCAGTATAGCGACCATGCCATCTTGGTTAGGAAAATGCAGCTCAAGTTGCAGTTCCCAATCGTTCATGAGGCGAAGGGTTTTGCCTTTGAGTGCGTTGAGCCGTTGCAGTGCATGTTGCAAGTTGTGTTTTTGCACCTCGTCTGAGAGTCCTGCAAGTCCAAGCAGTATGGTATCGGACTGCAGCACGTCTTGCAGTTCGGTGAGTGTCTTCAGCAGATGCGTGCGCGAATTTATTTGCACATTAAAATTCCCTACCACACGCTTTAGGCAGCGCAGCGCACCTTTTTGGGAACGCTTCCAGATTTTCAAGGCTGTGCCGCCCGCATCAATAATGAGCATGTCGGTCACTGCACTGAAACTTGAGCCAAACCGCAAGTATCCTGCGCACAGTGTCTGAGCACTGTAACTTCAGCTGTTATGGCATTATGTTCTGCGCAGTGCGCGCAGCTGTGCCAGACGGTTGCCATTATAGATTTTTCGGTTGAATGTATTGCCTTTGCACGGATTAGAAAGTTCTTCGCGCTGCGGAATAGGCTCGCCGTAAAGATCGCACATATGCACTGTGGGGTTATAGTTGGTGCAAAACGGACATGCCGCAGCAATGTGAATGTGCGCGATAATTTTTCCGCTTGTATCGCGTAAGGCGTCTTTTGCCCATTGTGGCGCAAGTGAGTTTGTAGCACTGGTGTCAGTCAAGCGGCTTTGCGATTGCTCTAAGGTCGCAGAATCGCGGCGGGAAAATTGAAACATAATTACTACAAGGTTTGGTTAGAGAACTATGCGCTTCACGGCGTGTGAGCAATGAAACTTAGCCATTTTCATTTGGATGCGCAACATGCCCTGTACCCCAAACGCTCACAAAGCCCCACGCCAAGAAAAAAATTTGGATGAAGGCTATCGGCGTTTGCATATTTGCTGCAATTTTTTTTAAACCTCAACCTTCAAAGGAGCACAAAATGTATCGCAGTTGCATAACGAACCTACACATTTGCAAAGCCAATTGTTGTAAGAACGGTGTTTGGGTCGATGCTGAAGAAGCGAAAGAAATCGAGCGTCAGGTGCGCCAGAGTCCAGAGCTTGCCGACTTGCACGATAAGGTTTTGTGGAGCGAAGAAGACGATGATGTCGATTACTTTCCTTCAGGGAAAGGTGTTGGTACAGCACTGAAGACACCTGATGGTCCTTGTATTTTTTTAGGTGAGGATTACAAATGTCGAATCTACAAATTTCGTCCGCACTTTTGTGCCGATTATCCCATGATGCACCCCATTGCCACGAGCGATAAACCCGTGTTGATTGATAACATGTTTGAATCCATGCCGGAGTGTATCTACCACGATATGCTCAAAGCCACGCTCAAGTCGATTGAGGAAGAAAAAGCTGCAGAATCACAAGCGCAAGCGTAGTGAGTCTATCTCAAGCATGTGCTGAGCCAGCGCAAGTTTTGCATTTTTGCGCCCGACGTTTTCTGCCTTGCTTAGCCCTGTGGCTTTAAGCGCCAGCGCATCTTCTACTTAGGGGGATGACTTTGCGATCAAGGTTTGCACGCGACGCAGTTTTTTGCGTGGCGCAAGTTCACTTTCATAGACGCGCTTGATACCATCGCCGAGCGATTTTTCTATGTCGCGAATGTTGGAGACGAGTCGCATCATGCCTTGAATTTCAACAGAGGCAGCTTGGTCGGTGCCCCACATGGCACGGTCAAGCGTGATGTGGCGCTCGACGAATGTCGCCCCCAGTGCCACAGCCGCCCATGTTGGTGCAAGCCCCGTCTCATGTCCAGAGTAACCAATTGGACACATCGGATACTTGGCTTTCAAAGTATGAATCACGCGCAGGTTTAATTCTTCAGGCGCACAAGGATAAGTTGAGGTTGCGTGCGCAATAAGCAGGTTTTCTGTACCTAAGAGCTCAACAGCAGCTTCGATTTCTTCCATGGTCGACATGCCTGTCGAGAGAATAATTGGCTTGCCTGTCGCACGCGTTTTTCGCAGCAAGTCCGCATCGGTCAGTGAGGCTGACGCAATTTTGTAGCATGGTGGATCAAACTGCTCCATGAAATCTACGGCACGCTCATCCCAGCACGAAGCAAACCACATAATGCCCCGCTCTTTGCAGTGGCGATCAATTTCTGCGTATTGTTCTTCATTGAACTCAACTTTGTAGCGATACTCAATATAGGTCAAGCGTCCCCAAGGTGTATCGCGCTCAATGTGCCATTGGTCTTTGGGCACGCAAAGTTCGGGCGTACGCTTTTGAAACTTGACAGCATCGCAACCTGCCAGAATTGCGCCATCAATGAGTTTTTTTGCCAGCTGAATTGAGCCGTTATGATTAATACCAATTTCCGCTATCACGAATACTGGCTCACCATCACCGACTTTGCGATGTCCAATTTGCACGGTCGCCATAGTTTTTTTGAATGTTTTGATTAAGAAAGTTTTGCGTTAGGTTTTGCAATGCTCTGCGCGTTGCTGGTCCCTTTGAGCATTGCGCACTTCTCACCTTTTGCCGCAGCGATCTCGTGCTGCGGTTCGTTAGAGCTGTAAGTTAGATGTTTTTACTTAAAATTTGCTAATTCTTCTTTGAGCTGGTCAATAGCTTTGACAGGTGTCGGATCAATGTTGCTCATCAGCGCAAGGTAGTAGCTGGTCCAATCGCCCAGCAACACCAGCGAGAACATGCGTGTCAGAAGTGAATTGCCTTCGCTTTCCACATGAGAAATACTCTTAGTGTATTTTTTGACGATAAGGTTGGTGACTTTCATGCGCAGCGCTGTGCGTGGGTGGTCATCTCTATCATGCAGAAAAATGACGTGTAAGCGTTTGAGCAGATTCTCATTGAGTTTCCAGCCAACAAGTTCATTGTGATTGAGTTCAGGCAAGACGTTGGCGTAGGAGAGTGTTTTTGCGTTTTCGCAGATTTGACCTTTCCAGCGCGCGCCTACGGCACTTGTGAAATCATCGCTGGTGTAGATAATCGGCATTTTTCCGACCGACTTACGCGCTAGTTCTATTGCAAGGTTATGCTCGTCTTTGAAGTCAGCGTATCGTGCTGCGGCATCTTTGAGGTAAGCTACAGTTTCGGCGATAGCATCGCTTTTATCCGTTGAAAATTCAAACTCTGTGAAAATGCGAAGCATTGCAGCAAAGGAAAATCCAACCGCTGTGCGTGGCGGATAGCCATCAGGAATTTTCAGCGCATAGTGTCCATGCGACTTTGCAAGTCTTAGCACTTCACCACCAGAAGAGACGCAGCATATTTTCGCTTTTTTTTGGATGGCTTGTTGGTAAGCAGAAAGTGTCTCTTCTGTGTTCCCTGAATACGATGAAATCAGCACCAGTGTGGTATCACTAACAAATTCAGGTAGAGTGTAGTTGCGATTGATGAGAATTGGTACAGGACATTCATCGCTGAGATAAGCTCGGATCAAATCGCCGCCAATAGCTGAGCCGCCAAGACCTGCAATGACTACACTTTTGATGCGATCTTTTCGTGGTCGTGAGCGTGGATTGAGTGTCTCAAACTCGGTTTCAAACTGCGCATAGAGGTTTTGCAACTTCTCGCGCATGTGGCTGCGATCGTATTTCTCAATGAGTTTTGCAGAGATTCTTTCCATCTTGATGCAGCTTATCGTCGTTGAAGGCGTTTGAGCATGGCTTTTGCAAGATCAAGATCTTCTGGTGTTGTGATTTTGAGGTTGTGATAGCCTGTCTCAAAAATTTTGATAGGTTGATCTGGGAAAAATTTTTCTATCAGGGCGGCGTCGTCGGTAGCGTAGAACTTTTCTTTTTGTGCGGCACGATGTGCGGCAATGATGAGCTCAGCATGAAAGCCTTGTGGTGTTTGCACTTGCATGAGTGTTGTGCGGTCGAGTGTTGCACCAAAGCAACCGTTTATTTTGTCAATCAGTTTGATCGTATCTTTGGGTTTTGTGGCTGGCACGGCTGCCCCGAATCTGCAAGCCAGTTTTGCGATACGGTCAATTTCATCGGGTTGGATAAATGGTCTGGCGCCATCATGAATGAGCACCACAGCACGCTGCCGCTCCCGTCGATGCAGCGCCTCAATTTCAGAGGCAAGATGCTCCAGCGCATTGTAGATGGAATCTTGCCGCTCCTCACCGCCCGGCACAACCGCACACACTTTTGAAAATCCTTCTTGCTTCACTAGTTTTTTTAGCCGCTCAATATCTTCTTGGCGCGTCGCTACGGCTACACGCTGAATCGTTTTTGCCTCCTCAAAGGCCTTCAAAGCATAGTAAATTACAGGATGTCTGCCTAGTCGAAGATACTGCTTGCTCTCGCCTGACCTTAGTTTCATTCTTTTGCCTAATCCACCTGCGGCAATGACGCTATATCCATGCATAACTTTTTTGGAAGTTCAGCTTGAATCTGTGTCAGTAAATCAGCATAGCGTCGCCGTAAGCCAGAAACTTATATCCCGTCTTCAAGGCTTGCTTATAGGCTTTCATCAGAAACTCGTGTCCTGCAAACGCGCTTACTGCCATAAGGAGTGTGGTCTCAGGCTGCTGAAAGTTCGTAATGAGCATATCGACTACCTTGAAGTCATAGGGCGGATAGATGAATTTGTCCGTCCAGCCTTCACCGAACTTGATGCGCCCTTCGACCGTTGCATTGGCTTCCAAGACGCGCAAGACCGTTGTACCCACGGCGACCACACGCCCAGAGCGCTCGGTTTTGACCTCGTTAATGCGCTGCGCGGTCGAATAAGGCAAATTGTAGTATTCTGAATCCATCTTATGCTTAGAAATATCTTCCACTTCGACAGGTCGAAAGGAACTCAGACCGGGGTGCAAGGTGAGTGAGAGAATTTCCACACCTTTACGTTTGATTTTGGTCAGCAGTTCGGTGGTAAAATGCAATCCAGAGGCAGGTGCAGCGACTGCGCCTGGGACGCGCGCATAGACGGTTTGATAGCGCTGCTTGTCTTTTTCGTCAGGTTCGCGCTTGATGTAAGGCGGAATGGGCATATGCCCAATGCGCTCTACGATTTGGAAAATATCAACGTCCGGATTCAGAAAGCGGATGGTGCGCCCGCGCGATGTGGTGTTATCGACAACTTCGGCGACAAGGTCTTCAGGGAAATAGATTTTATTGCCGACGCGCACTTTTCGTGCTGGCTCTACCAGCACATCCCATAGCCCTGTTCGCTTGTTGAGTTCGCGCAGTAAAAAGACTTCAATTTTTGCAGAGGTTTTTTCTTTGTGCCCGTACAGTTTAGCTGGAAACACTTTTGTGTCGTTGAGCACAAGCACGTCGCCTTTTTGCAGATAGTCCAAAATGTCGGTGAATACTGCGTCAGTGATGCTTTTTTTGCGGCGATCAAGTACCATCATTTTACACTTGTCGCGCGGTTCTTTTGGCACGGTTGCAATTGCGCTTTTTGTAAGAGCGTAACGAAATTCAGAGAGTCTCATCTCGGTTGCAGTGGTTTTGGAAAATGTTGTTTTAACTCTCTTGACAGAGGAGAACCTTTCACTGACGTTCGTGCATTCGGAGGCGCGTATCCACGGGTTTTTCTTTGCAAGACTGTGCTTGCAAATTTGCATTTTTGCGTGTCGGCATTAGCCCAGTTATCATTGGTGCGCTGCGTTCCTAAAAAGGGGCGAAAGATATGAAAAAAGAACCGTTTATGCAAGTTCAAGCCTGATGCTGGGGAAGTGCATAGTTCCTACTTGCCGCACAACATCATTGTAAGCTTTGTCGTCCTTATAAGACAGAAATGTCGGTGGGGCATAACGCCACGCCCCACACCTCGACACATCTTTATACGCGCCGCTCTGAACTTACTTGGTAAGTTTAGCAATTTCCTCAATGAGCGCAGGAGTGTTAGTGGTTACTTCTTCCAAATTTGTTTTGTACTGCTCAATGGCTTTTCTGGCAGCATCCAAATCCAGTGATGAAAAGTCATCGGCGGGGTTGAGTCCTGAGAGTTGCTTTAGCATATCGCTGGCTTGCTCGTTGTCCTTATTAAGCATTGCAGCAAGTTCTTTGAGCAGCGTCTCGAAGTCCATTAACTCTTTAGCTTTCTCACCGAGATCTTTGGCAGCATTACTGGCAAAACTGCCCGGGTTTTTGCCGTATTTGCTTACCAAAA
>NSLH01000031.1 GCA_002763895.1 [Chlorobium] sp. 445 | reverse complement strand
AGTTATGGCTCTAAAGTGTTACCAAGAAGCTGCTGCCCATCATAAGCATACACTGCAACACGATGCAGATGACATTCTCATCTATGAAAGCATTGCAGAAGTGTGTCGTACACAAGGCTTGACCTCTCAAGCCTTAGGATACCTCAAGCAAGCTGCGCAATTGTGTCTTAAGAACAGACAGATCGAGAAAGCAAGGCAAATTCTTAACGAAATGCAAGTGATAGAGGGGGGCGAGTGTTTGGTTGAAAACCTCGAAGCAGAACTCAATAAGTTCAAAGACCCACACTAGCTCAGCAAGGTAGACGACGGTGCGCGTTGCTTTCGCCCAAAGTTCTCCGTAAATTCCCCACAGTCTCAAAGGAGAATAACGAGCTTCAAAAATGAAGAAAGTACTTTTAGTTTTTGTGCGTGCCGCAAGCGGTGTTGACGGTCCAAGACCTGTCTTTGCACCAGCGCATGTCCCTCCACTACAACGCTTCAAAGAACAACTCTTGCAGAAGATTATACAGCGTGCACAGTTTGCGGTGCCAAATATGGCGCTGATGATGCTCAGTTCTATTGAAGTTGAGGGCGTAGAGCAACACATTTGCGATATGCGCTTTGATGACTTGCCCTTAGAGCAGCATTGGGATTTGGTCGGTATTACGGTACATACAGGTGCAGCCAGAGCTGCGTTCGATGTAGCACGGCAGTTTCGAGCGCGTAGGGTAAAAGTGGTGTTGGGCGGACCGCATGTAACGCTGTTCCCAGAGCACTGTGCAAAAGAAGCGGATGTGATCGTGATAGGCGAAGCCGATGATATTTGGCGTGATGTGCTTGAAGACTTGAAGCATGATCAACTCAAGGCGCGCTATCAAGCAAAAGCCTTACCAGATTTGAGCATCGCACGACCGGTCAAAAAAGATGCACTAAACATCAGGCGCTATTTTACAACCAATTTAATCCAAACATCGCGTGGCTGTCCTTACCGCTGTGATTTTTGCAATGTCTATGTAATGAACGGCGGAGTGATCCGACATCGATCTGTAGAGCACGTTGTGGCTGAAGTAGAGCGATTTTTGAAAGATGATAAGCGAGTCTTCTTTTTTGTCGATGATACCGTCAATGCCGATCCGAAATACGCTAAGGAACTGTTCTCACGGCTCATTCCCTACAAGATTCGCTGGGTAGGACAAGCCACCACGATGCTTGGGCAGCAAGATGAACTGCTGAAAATTTTTGCGCAGTCGGGATGTTCAGGGTTACTGATTGGTATTGAAAGTGTCAGTGATGCAAGCAACCGATCGCATCGCAAAAAGCAGAACAGCGAGCGCACGCTGGCGCGCAATATCAAAGCGATTCGCTCCGCTGGCATTTGTGTCTATGGAAGTTTTATCTATGGACTTGACGGTGATATCAAAGAAACCGCTGATGCACTTTATGACTTCATTGAAGAGACGCAAATTGATGTGCCGGGTGTCAATCTCCTGCGTCCCATACCGGGCACCGCGCTCTTTGAGCGGCTTGCAAATGAAGGTCGGTTGCTCTTTCCAAAAGATGATGTTGAAGCCTTCCGATACAGTTGGGGACAAGAAATGCAGTGTAAGCCAAAGCAAATGTCAATTGAAGAATTTATCGAAGCCTATAGCAGACTCACGCAAAGGCTCTACACTTTCCAAAACGCAATCAAGCGTACATGGCATGCGCCATGCATTAAAACTGCAATTCTAATGTTTAATCTTTCCTATATCTATATGTATGGTCTGTCGCGCAAAGACCTTGCAGCACAGCGCGAAAAACTAAGGCTCGAGCACGTCTTGGGTGAGCGGTGCCAAGCGCAAGAAGACCTCCAAAGCACGAAAATGCAAGAAGCATGATAGCTCTAAGTGTTTTGAATTTTTAAGCAAACACCATTAGCATTATATTACTTTTGCAGCTTTGTAATGCATTGCACTAAACCGACGAAGTATGGCACACTTCTACCTTACACAGCCCGCACAATCAGGTGAAGATTTGGCGACAAGTTACAGGATGTCTCTTAGCGTGCTGCCAAATGATGTGCAACTGGCACTTCATGCCGTAGGAGAAGCACTTGACAAAAGCATTCGTCGGCTAAACCAACAGGCGCAGGCTGCAATCAATAGTGCCGAAGGCAATAAGGCGCGAGAAATTTATCAAGTGATGCAACCTGTGACGAGCTTCTTTCTCACAGGTCTTGGTATGTACGCGGCAACAGTAAAACATCTGCTCGAGAGTGACCTTGATGAACTTGGCGAACTGAGCCCTGTCTTAGATTGGCGTCTCTCGCTTCCTGTAGATCAACTGCGCATCAGAAAAATGCTGGCTGATGACTTAGGATTGCTCTTGCGTGCACCACTAGCCGAATCGACGTGGGTAAAGCGCTTAGAACACGGTTTAATGCTGTACAGTGAAGCCAAAACCAGTGACGATTTTCAGAAGGCGTTTGACCAGCTAAATGAACTGCTCGATTCAGCGCAAGTGCCCCATAGCGATTACGTGATGCTGCACCGTATCGGCCTGATGTATCTCTACGTGCCAACGTTGTTAGATTTAGCCAGAGCCGAAGCTTATCTCATCAAGGCAGCGGAGTGCATTATGGAAGAGAGCGATCCGCAAGCGAAGCGTTTGATGAGCGCACTTGCCGATATGGGCAGTCGTGGCATGACCGAAGAATTTTCATTGCTGATAAAAAGGGCAGCAGCAGAATCCTACTTCCAAGCGGGTATTGCGTGTCTGTTGCAAAATGAACTTAATGATGCGGCAGAGATTTTCTCCAAGAGTCGCGATCTTTACCTCTTGCCTGAGGCAGGTTACTTGCAAGCAAAGGCGTTGATGCTCATGGGCAAGAGTGCTGAAGCAGCTGCTGTCTTAGAGCAAGTCATTAATCAGCAACGCATCTACGCATTCAAAGCAGCCATCGATCTTGATATCTATAAAGAGCCTACCACACTTGCAGTGCTCACGAAAGTGCGTGACGAAGCCTTCCGCAGAGTTATCATACATATTCAGAAATGTCGCGCGGAAATGATCCCCAACAGTCAAGCCGCACCTGTGCTCAATGAAATTGAGCAGCGCATTAAGCAGCGCAACTACTATGCGATTCTAAGTGCCGAAGATGATTTGCAACGCGAGCGAAAGTGGAAAGTCATGCCCACAGTCTTTGAACTAAAACGTATGATTGTCGGGCATACGTTGCGCGTAAATGCACTCGCCTTTAGTGCAGATAGCACTCGGCTGGCATCTGCAAGTTGGAAAGTTATCATCTCCGATGCCCGCTCCGCAGAAGAACTGCAGAGCTTCTCAGGGCATTCTATGAAAGAGTTTGTCAATTGCGTTGCCTTTAGTCCTGATGGGAGCAAAATTGCTACAGCCAGCAGCGATATGACATCAAAAATCTACGACTTAAAGTCAGGCAAAGAGCTTTATTCTTTGGAAGGACATAAACAAAGCGTCAATTGCGTTGCCTTTAGTCCCGATGGGAGCAAAATTGCTACAGCCAGCAGCGATAAAACTGTCAATATCTGGGATGTAAAGACCGGAGCGAAACTCAAAACGCTCAAGGGCCATAACCAAAGTGTAACGTTCGTGGCATTCAGCCCGGATGGTGAGTTTCTTGTCTCCACAGGGACTGACATGGTGATTAACTACTGGGAGACACAAAACTGGAAAAAGACAAAAACGCTCAAGGCACACTCGCACAATGTAACGGGTGTTGCATTTTCTATGGATGGCAAGCTAATGGCTACAACAAGTTGGGATAAGAGCATTAAACTCTGGCAGTTCAGAGACGGCAAAGAAATTAAAACCATGACAGGGCATACCAGCGGTGTGGATAGCGTGATGTTTGTCTTTGACGACAAAAACCTTGCAACCACGAGCTACAACCGCGTCAGCAAAATCTGTGAAATTAAACTCTGGGACGTACAGACTGGGCGAGACATACAGTCTTTGGCGGGGCGCTTTTATGCTGTTGCGTTTAGTCGCGATAGCAGCACCATGGCTGTAGCCAGTGCAGATAAGACCGTCAAATTGCTAAGTGCCCCTGAATTGTCAGTCGACGAATTTATCGCACTCGAGCGTCAATCCTATCAGGAAACAGAAGAGGGGCATGCAGCAGCAGAGAAATCTGCAAATGGACAGCACAGTACATACACTGACGATCGGCGCCAGAAAGAGCGCAGAAAAAAATCGTTCTGGCTGGGCGAAGGCGACCGCCGCACTGGGCAAGATAGACGAGTCAATTCTTGACAGGAGTCAGTTGCGCAAAACTAAACTGTGTGTCCGAGAATTTTCTTACATTTGCTGTACAGCTACAACAATTGAAAAAGGAGTTACACATGAGTACTATCGTCGGCTCACCGGCTCAAACATCGAGCACAAACTTGACGCACGCCCATCATCACCCGCCGCACTTAGCACATCATTTCGCAGAACCTGAGCAGCAACTTGAAGCGGCAAAAATGGGCATGTGGATTTTCCTGCTCACAGAAATTCTGCTCTTTGGTGGCATCTTCTGTACGTATGTAATCTATCGCGGTCTCAACGTGGAAATGTTCCACAGTGCGCACCAACTTCTCAGTGTCCCATTAGGTGCAACCAATACCTTCATTCTGATGGCAAGCACAATTGCTATGACCTTTGCAATTCGTGCCATGCAGCTCGGTAACCGTCAGCACACCCTGATGCTCCTTGTCTTTACCTTGCTGTGTGCGGCGGTCTTTCTCGGCATTAAGTATGTCGAATATGCGCACAAATTTCATCTGGGCTTGCTGCCCGGAGTGTATTACACCTATGACGGGTCGGAAGGCGCAATCGTTGGCAAAAATCCTCACATCTTCTTTGGGATTTATTTTGCCATGACAGGTATTCACGCTTTACACGTCATTGCTGGTATGGCAGTCATCGCTTGGATGCTAGTTCGCACAGCAAAGGGTGAGTTTTCAGCTGAGTATTATACGCCCCTTGAAATAAGCGGGCTTTACTGGCATCTGGTGGATATTATCTGGATCTTTGTCTTCACGCTGCTTTATCTGGTTGGATAACTAGATGATTGAAGGGTAAAGTGGTTTGGAGAATTCAAAAAGTAAAAGGAGAATAAACATGAAGGCTTCTTCGCATCAGGCTAAAGCGTCAGCCTCGCACATTGTCCCAGCAAGGGTGTATGCTATGGTCAGTGTTGCGCTCATCATGCTCACCGTGATAAGTATCGTGGTCTCGCAACTCGATTGGGGCGGATTTGGTACAGCCATCGTGCTGTGTGCGGCAACGATTAACGCTGCACTAGTTGCAGGATTTTTTATGCATCTACGCTACGACAATAAGTTTTTTACAAACATCTTTCTTATCTCTGTCATTACGCTTGGCTTTTTGCTTGCCTTTGTACTTATTGACACAAACAGCCGTCAAGGGCTTTACGATAACACCATGCAAGAAATCAAGCAAGGAGCGAACCTCAAAGAAGTAAAACAGCGCAATGAAGCCCGAGACAAACCTGCACAACCTCAAAAACAGTAGTAAGTCGCAGTTTGCACGCACACTACGGCGTCTGTCACTTTTAGCCACTGTTGCAACCTACATCTTGATTTTTGCCGGCGGTTTGGTACGTGTCTCTGGCGCAGGAATGGGCTGCCCAGATTGGCCCAAGTGCTACGGTATGTGGATTCCACCAACTGATGTCAGTGAGCTTAAACCGCAGTACGACCCAGCAGCCTTCAATGCGACGCTTACATGGATTGAATACATCAACCGCTTGATGGGCGTTCTGGTGGGGCTGATTATTTTTGCAACGCTGGTGTATGCAGCGGCACGATTTCTGCGCACGCCGAAACTCTTTTTGCCTGCTTTAGCTGCAACACTTCTAGTGGCGTTTCAAGGCTGGTTAGGAAAAGTAGTTGTCAAAACGGACTTAAACCCATTCATTGTGACGCTGCACTTATCGCTTGCGCTCATTATCGTCAGCATTCTAATCTACTTAACGCTTCAGGCATACAGTACAGAGCGCCCACAAAACCATAGACAAATGCAGAGTAACCATGGTGAGCAGGCTCAAAAGGCAGCGCAGAACATTGAGAAATCTCAAGTGCTGCAAGCTGCAGGGCTCTGGCTTTTTGCAATGATGCAACTCGTGCTGGGCACGCAAGTGAGAGAAAAATTAGAATGGCTCTCGCGTAACTTTCCGCTTTTCACCGAAGCAGAGTGGTTGATGGAAGTTGGCTGGATCGGCAAGTTGCATGGTGCAACGGGCGTTTTGCTTGCTGTACTGACTTGGATAGTGGGCTACAAACTTTTGAGTGCAGAAAGGCAACTTTCGACACTTGCGCGCAATTGCATCTTAGCTATGATGGGGCTTGCGCTTGCAGAAGTGGTGGTTGGGTTTTCTCTCGTTTGGATTGGGATTCCTGCGCTGATGCAAGTGTTTCATCAATGGATTGCAAGTCTCTACATCGGATTGTCATTTGCCTTGACGGTATGGCTGAGTTTGACAGAAGCACAGGAGCTGGTTCAGGTAGGGGAGAGACAAGTGGCGACTGCGAACTGAACGGCAAGAAAGGTAACATCAACATCTTTGTTGATGGTTTCCTCATAGATAAAATTCTGTTATTGCAATAAAATTAACCCTAACTAACCTTAGATAAAACACACTTACAGAAACAAACACAAAACTTTTGTGAAACTTTTTTGGGCAAAAGGAAATTTTATGCATCAAGAATGAGGTTTGCATTTGCATCTGAGTATTTTGTTCATGCTTTAAGAATCGATAAGAGTCGAATATTCAACAAATTTTTTCTTCAATAACCTTAAACTTGAAAGTCTGATGGACACACAGCTCTCGGAGTTTGGCAAAGTTTTCCTCTTTCTACTGGTTGGTGTTGTGTTTGTTGTGTTAGGATTCTTTACATCTCGTCTGATTCGTCCGCACCGACCTAACCCCGAAAAATTGACGTCTTACGAGTGTGGCGAAGAGCCTGTAGGGTCAGCTTGGGTGCAATTCAACATACGCTTTTATGTTGTTGCACTCATTTTCATCATTTTTGATGTAGAGCTTTTATTCTTGTTCCCTTGGGCAACAGTTTTCAAGGAGGTTGGACCTATTGCACTCATTGAGGCGATTGTTTTTATCGGTATTCTAGCGATTGGTCTAGCCTATGCTTGGGTAAAAGGCGACCTTGAATGGGTTATACCACAGGCGCATGTTCCTGAAATGCCGAAGAAGAAATTTGAAATGCCACCAAAGAAGAAAGAGCCCAAGGCAGAAACAGAAACGGTTTAATTTTTCAACACCTTTATTCCGAATCCGAAAGGAGCGTAAGAATGAGTCTTTTAGACACAAAGTTTGAAAAGGGCGGGGTCATAATTAGCAAAGTCGAAGACTTGCTGAATTGGTCACGCCTGTCATCGATGTGGCCCATGTCATTTGGGCTGGCGTGCTGTGCAATTGAGATGATGGCGACGAATGCCTCGAACTATGATCTTGAGCGCTTCGGTATTTTTCCACGCTCTTCGCCGCGCCAATCCGATGTGATGATTGTCGCGGGTACGGTTACATTTAAAATGGCGGAGCGCGTCAAGCGACTCTACGAGCAAATGACAGAGCCACGCTATGTGCTTTCTATGGGCAGCTGTGCTAACTGCGGTGGTCCGTACTGGGAACATGGCTACCATGTGGTCAAGGGTGTCGATCGCGTGATTCCAGTTGATGTCTATGTGCCGGGCTGTCCACCTCGTCCTGAAGCCCTTATCGGCGGCTTGATGAAGATCCAAGAACTGATTCGTGAAGAAAAGTTCGGTGGCAATCGTGAGGATGTCAAGAAGCGTCTTGCCGCTAAATCTGCTCCAGCTGAAGAGGTGATTATGGCAGAACATCCGAACCAAGCAGATAGATCAAAGGGACAAGATAAAAAAGAAACTGAAGTAGAAGAAACTGCAGAGACTGCATAAGAGTTACAACTTTAACTTTTCTAAAACCGCAATTGCCAATGCAGCCAAAACCTTTGACGATTGATGAAATCGCTGCGCTCGTGCGTGAAAAATTCGGCGATGTGATTTCTGAACCTGTGAAAACACCAACCGCAGAGTTTTTTACTATCACTGACTTGGAATACTTGCAAGCGGTGATGTACTTCTTGCGTGAAGATGAACGCACGAAGTTCAACTATCTCTATTGCTTGTCGGGCGTGGATAATGGTGATGGATCGCTGAGCGTTGTCTATCACCTTGAATCGCTTGGCGTGCATGGACACAGGCTTGAAGTCAAAGCAAATTGCTCAGTGGAAAAGCCAGAAATTCCATCGGTGGCAGAAATTTGGCGCACCGCCGATTGGCATGAGCGTGAAGCCTACGATTTCTTTGGTATCAAGTTCATAGGGCATCCCGATCTGCGGCGCATTCTTTGCCCAGAAGATTGGGAAGGCTATCCGCTACGTAAAGATTACAAGGTGGCGGAATACTACCATGGTATTAAAGTACCATTCTAAGAGGCGAGGCACATTTGAGTACATACTCTCAATCACGAGCAACAGTAACATACAGCAACAAGCATGTTGCTCACCGAAATGACGTAGTCCCAGAATCTCAGAAGTTCCAGAAGTAACAGCATAGTGTAGGAGCGCATGGCGCAAAAGTGCAGTGAAGATAGGCATGAGTGTGCAGTTGGCGCCATCTCTCTGAGTGTCAGTGAGTATTTGAAGTGTTTGAGCAGCGTGCAAAACTGAGGGCAAAAGAGAAAAATAGAAAAGTTAAGAAAAATTAAATCTTTAATCAACTGAAACGACAACGACTTATGGCAGAAGTTCTTGAACCTAAGAAGCACAGTTACGCTGAGGTTGGCGCGACTCAGTATGTCTTGGAGCGTGGCTTAGAAACGGACGTGATGGTGCTCAACATGGGACCGCAACATCCGGCAACGCATGGTGTCTTACGTGTGGAATTAATCACTGACGGTGAAATCGTGGTTAAAGCTACGCCTTACATTGGTTATCTGCACCGCTGCTTTGAAAAGCACGCCGAAGCGCTGGAATATCAAATGACCATCCCATACACAGACCGAATGGATTACCTTTCAGCGATGAACAATGAGTGGGTCTATTGTATGGCTGTGGAGAAGTTGCTCAAAATAGAAGTGCCGCGCCGTGTTGAATTCATGCGCGTCATCGTCGCTGAACTCAATCGTATTGCATCACACATCATCTCCATTGGGACATACGGCTTAGATATTGGCGCCTTCACGCCGTTCTTGCATACCTTCCACGACCGCGAACATATCATGAATCTCTTGGAATGGCTCTGTGGCGCAAGAATGCTATACAACTACATCTGGGTAGGTGGAGTCTCACACGATTTTCCGCCGAAGTTCAAAGAGCGCGTGGCGGAATTCCTCAAATACTACAAGCCACGTGTTGATGAAATGAATAACTTGCTGACACAAAATGAACTCTTTGTGCAGCGCACACGCGGTGTGGGCATTCTGCCAGCTGAGGTTGCAATCAACTACGGCTGCTCTGGACCTATGCTCCGAGGTTCTGGTGTAAAATGGGATTTACGCCGTAATGTGCCTTACTCAATCTACCCCGAACTCGAATTTGATGTGGTAGTGCCCAAAGGTGATTTGAGCATCGTTGGTGATTGCTTGTCTCGGCACTTGGTGCGTTGCTACGAAATCTATGAGAGCATCAAAATTATTCAGCAGTGCTTGGATATGATGCCAGAAGAGCCGGGCTTTGATCCACATAAGGCTGTGCCAAAGCGTATTAAACCCCAAGCCGGCGAAGTAATTGCACGAGGTGAAAATCCACGTGGCGAGCTAGCCTACTACATTATCTCTGACGGTAAAGGTGTTAAACCCTATCGTGTAAAGGCACGCGCGCCATCGTTCTGCAATCTGTCTGTGCTGCCCGAACTGGCAAAAGGGACACTGATCTCAGATCTCGTGTCTATTATTGGAAGTATTGATATTGTGTTAGGCGATGTAGATAGATAAGAGAAGTATTATAACCGATTGTAAAACAATTACTTCTACAATCAATGATAAACGCAATTTTAATCGCATCAAGTCCGGTTGCAGCAACCTCGGCTGCCGCATCGGTCGAGCTCAATCAGTGGAGCAATTGGCTTGCTGACCTTGGTGTGCCGGGGCTGCTGCTGATTCCAGCCATTCCGCTAGTCTTTATTGCAGTCTATGCCCTTTACGCTGGAGTGTATGGTGAGCGCAAGATTTCGGCATTTATTCAAGACCGTATCGGACCAAATGAAACAGGTAAGTGGGGGCTCCTGCAAACCATTGCCGACATTCTGAAACTGATTCAGAAAGAAGATGTTGTGCCAGCTGCGGCTGACAAAACACTCTATGTTCTAGGTCCCATCATCGTCTTTGTTGGGGCGTTTGCGGCTTACGCAGTTCTGCCCTTTGGACCGGCTTTCATCGGAGCAGATTTGAACGTAGGTATCTTCTATGCGGTCTCGATTGTCTCAATTGAAGCGGTTGGGATTTTGATGTGCGGCTGGGGTTCAAACAACAAGTGGTCGCTTTTCGGCGCCGTGCGCAGTGTGGCGCAAATCGTAAGCTACGAAATTCCTGCGGGCTTGGCGATTCTGACAGGCGTGATGATGGCAGGCACGCTGTCTATGCACGGCATCACCCTAGCGCAAAGCGGACTGCAAGCCGACGGCACCAATAACGGCTTGGGCTTCCTCAATTTCTTCGTGTTTCAATCGCCTATCGCATGGCTTGCTTTTCTCATCTATTTCATTGCCTCACTTGCAGAGTGTAACCGCGCACCATTTGATATTCCTGAAGCCGAATCAGAGCTCGTCTCTGGCTACTTCACAGAATACGGCGGAATGAAATTTGCCATGATCTTCCTTGCTGAATACGCTAGCATGTTCATGGTAAGTGTGATTATCTCAACGCTCTTCCTTGGCGGCTGGAACTCACCTTTGCCGAACATTGGACCAGTGTTGCTCAATGAATGGACTAACGGACCTATCTGGGGCGTGTTCTGGATTATGGTCAAAGGTCTGTTTTTCATCTTCATCCAGATGTGGGTACGCTGGACACTGCCACGTTTCCGTGTTGACCAACTGATGTATCTGTGCTGGAAGGTGCTTACACCTTTCGCACTTGTGGCATTGGTGCTTACGGCATTCTGGGAGATGTATGTGCGCAACCCCAGTTAAGTTTTGATGCAGTGTATAAAGTCTGAGCTAAAGGGTATATGCAAAATAAGAAAAAATCCAGTGTGCCTGAAGTGATGCTGGACAACAGCGATGGAAAAAAGCGGGTTGTACAAATGCTGCAGAGAAAGAGAGTGTATTTTTCTAATTTAACCTAAACTAAAAATGAGCAGTTACTTTGGGACGATAAAAAGGGGAGCAGAGACGGTCTTAGGAGGGCTCAAAATTACGATTGAGCACTTTGCTCGCGCGACGCGGCGCCGCGATCAGCTCTCGCCACAGGATGATGACTACTTTAAGCAGCCGTTGGGATTGGTCACGATTCAATATCCGAGTGAAGCCATTCCAACACCACCTTTTTCACGCTATCGCTTGCATAATGATGCCGTAGATTGTATTGCATGCGATCAATGTGCGCGTGCTTGCCCTGTACAATGCATCACCATCAAATCGTTCAAAGCTACCCCCGATGATATTGAAGAGCTTGGCACTACATCCGATGGCAGTAAAAAGAAACTGTGGCTCGAGCAGTTTGATATTGATATGGCAAAGTGTATGTACTGCGGCTATTGTACTTATCCATGCCCGACTGAGTGCTTGACGATGACACCGGTACATGACTTTTCAGAATTTGACCGCAGTAATTTCATCTACCACTTTGGTGCGATGACGAAAGCTAAAGCAGCTGAAAAGCGCGCCAAGCTGGCAAAGTATGAAGAAGAAGAAAAGGCAAGAAAAGCCGCGGCACCTAAGCCTGCAGCTGGAGCTGGCGCAGCCCGAACACCACTAGCGGCAAAAGCAGCGGCAGCAAAAGCTGAACCGGCAGCATCAGCTGAAGCTACTGCTGCACCAGCCGATGCGCCAAAACCAGCCCCGAAAATGTCGCCAATGATGGCAGCAAAACTGGCGGCAAAGAAAGCCGAGTCAGGCGAAACTACTGCACCAGAAGCAAAATCGACTGAAGGAGCTGCACCGGCCGATGCACCAAAGCCAGCACCAAAACTTTCACCAATGATGCAAAAAAAGCTCGCTGAGGCAGAAGCAAAGCGCAAAGCTGAAGGCGGCGAGAGCAATACTTGATTGTGATGCGTTCGGCAGGTTCGAGTAGGACAAGCGCCTACTGGGAACACTGCCGGAGTGTTGCAAAGACGAAAGGTGCTGTAATCAGAATTGAGGTAACTTTCGCTAAACGCTTAAAATAACAAGACAATGCAAGACCTGACCTACCAAGTGATTTTCTATCTTTTCGCGGCGATTATTGTTGTATCGGGCGCGTTTGTGGTGTTCTCAAAAAATATCATTTACTCCGCTTTCTCGCTGCTCTTTACGCTTTTTGGTGTGGCAGCGATGTATGTGTTTCTCAATGCGGATTTTATCGCTGTAACACAAGTTGTGGTCTATGTCGGTGGCATTTTAGTACTTCTACTGTTCGGAGTGATGCTCACAAACAAAATCACACAGGAAAAGTTGCGTACCGATGTGTTCAACTTTGCGCCTGGACTAATTGCCATGCTTGGCATTTTAGCAGCGATACTCTATGCATTTCTCTATCGTGCCAAATGGGTAGAAGTAGCGCCGCGCAATGGATCGGTCGTAGAGTCTATTGGCTATGAGACAATGTCGAACTACATCTTGCCATTCGAGATTGTCTCCATCTTGCTGCTTGTAGCGCTGATGGGTGCAGCTTATATCGCCCGTCCTGATCGCACGAAAATTACCGAAATGATTCGCCGTCTGGAAAACTAATCTCTTTAACTCAACTGCACTGAACGATGCCTGAAATTGGACTAAACCACTATCTCGTGCTCTCTGCAATTCTGTTTTCGCTGGGACTCTTTGGCGTGATGACGCGCAAAAATGCTGTTGTAGCTTTGATGGGTGTAGAACTCATCCTCAATGCGGCAAATCTCAACTTGATTGCATTTTCTAAATACACAGGGACAATGAACGGGGTAATGTTCAGTGTGTTTGTGATTGTGCTAGCAGCAGCTGAAGCGGCAATTGCGCTTGCCATCGTGCTCAACATTTACTCAACCTTCCGCACGGTGGACTTAAGCGAAATCGATACGATGCGTGAATAAAAGATGCATGAAAGATGCATGTAAAACTGCAAGGAATGCAAAAGTTTAACTCGAACTCTAAACCTAAACAATGATGGATCCGCTGATTCAGTTTTGCATTTACATTCTTCTTTTGCCACTGCTATCCTTTACAGTGCAAATTTTCTTTTCGGGCAAGTTGCCGCGTCAAGGTGATTTTTTAGCATCAGGTATCATTGGTATTGCGCTTGCCCTCTCACTCTATGTGGCTGTGCAAGTCATCGGACAGGGCAACCCAGACTATCGTCTCGAGTGGCACTTTACTTGGGTAGACTTTGGCAATGTGCCTGGCTGGGGTGAGCTGAAGTTTAAAATGGGCATCTTGCTCGACAACATCACGGCAATCATGCTGGTGGTGGTAACCGGAATCAGTTTCCTCGTACATGTCTTTTCAATAGGCTATATGGAAGGTGAGCCACGCTACGGTCGCTACTTCGGCTATTTGGGCCTCTTCACCTTCTCGATGCTCGGCATTGTCCTTGTCGATAACTTCTTTGCGATTTACTGCTTCTGGGAACTAGTCGGCTTATCATCCTTCCTGCTTATCGGCTTCTACTTTGAAAGAGACTCTGCAACAAATGCACAAAACAAAGCCTTTTTCCTCAATCGCGTAGGTGATATTGGTTTCTGGCTCGGCATTTTGATTCTCTATTCGCAGTTCAAAACCTTTAACTACTCGGAAATTTACACTGCCGTAGCTGCTGGACAGTGGACACTCTCCGAAGGGTTGCTCACTGCAGCTGGTATCTTGCTCTTCATGGGATGCGTGGGTAAGTCTGCACAATTTCCGCTGCACACATGGTTGCCAGATGCCATGGAAGGTCCAACGCCGGTCTCAGCACTGATTCACGCAGCAACGATGGTGGCGGCAGGAGTGTATCTGCTCGCACGCGTCTTCGTCATTCTTACTGTCGACGCCTTACATGTTATTGCAATTATCGGTGCAGTAACAGCGTTCTTTGCTGCCACGATTGCCATCACGCAGAACGATATCAAACGCGTGCTGGCATACTCGACGCTCTCACAACTTGGGTATATGGTTATGGGCATGGGCGTTGGCGCATTTGCAGCAGCGTTCTTCCACCTGGTTACACACGCCTTCTTCAAAGCCGGTCTTTTTCTTGGCTCAGGCTCTGTTATTCATGCGGCGCACCACGAACAAGATATGCGCTACATGGGAGGCTTACGCCAGAAAATGCCCATCACATTTGCAACCTTCACAGTCTGTCTCTTTGCACTCTCAGGTCTACCGCTCTTTACAGGATTTCTAAGCAAAGATGCCATTCTTGCAGGGGTACTTGGGTTTTCAAGCGTTGAAGGTGGAGCATGGTCAATTGTGCCGATTCTGGGTTTTGGTGCAGCCTTGCTGACACCATTCTACATGGGACGCCAGTGGTTTATGGTCTTCTTCGGTGAAAATCGCGCACACGAAAAACCCGCCTCTGCACATGATGACGATCATCATCACGGACATGACGAGGCACATCACGGCGAAATTCATGAATCCGCATGGGTGATGACAGCACCACTGATTGTGCTAGCGCTCATGTCGTTCTGGTTTATCTTTTCACCTAATCCGCTCTCTGCTGAAAAAAGCTGGTTCTTGAGTCTCATTAAGACCCCAGAGACACTCGTCAAATTTGACAAGGGAGCAGAACCACAAGCAGAAGTAACAAAGGCAGTAGCCGTTAAAACCGTAAGCATGGATGCGACAACTGCACCACAGTCACATAGCGGACACGGCGATGAGACACATTCCGATACACATGCGCCAGCTCACGGCGAATCACGTCAGGCGAAATTGGAACATGCTGCACACGAAGCACACGGAACTGCTGTTACACTGTCCATTAGCTTTGCAATCATCGGTCTGCTGTTGGCATTCCTTGTCTATCAGAAAGGGATAGGAGCGCTTGGTATGCCGTTTGAATTCTTGAGCAAAGCCATGACATGGTTCAATAACGCCATCCCAGAAGGATTGATTGTCAGCGGAGGCGCCAGTTTCGGCAAGTCGTTCTCTAATCTCAATGGCATCTTGGATAAGAACGTGGTCGATGGACTAGTAAATCTCTCTGGCATGCTGGTTCAACTTTTTGGGATTGTGCTGCGCAAAGTGCAGACGGGCAGAGTACAAACCTATATTGCCATACTTCTGCTGGCGATGATCACGTACTTTGTTTTTGCTTTCAGACCTTGAAGTTTTGAAAATGGTGAG
The DNA here is from genome assembly GCA_002763895.1 of [Chlorobium] sp. 445. Classification (NCBI taxonomy): domain Bacteria; kingdom Pseudomonadati; phylum Chlorobiota; class Chlorobiia; order Chlorobiales; family Chloroherpetonaceae; species [Chlorobium] sp. 445. The sequence goes on along the minus strand of NSLH01000031.1, from coordinate 13,114 downwards.
ATAAAGTTTTCAGAAACGCTTAAAACGCTATCCAAACCACATGGAACTGACGCTGATTACATTTTTGCCTATGGTGGCAGCTGCAATTATCCTCTTTATACCTGCCACACAAAAGCAACTTATCCGGGTGATTTCTCTTGTTGCGGCATTAGGGCAAGTTGCGCTTAGCCTTTGGATCTGGAAAGGCTACAACTATTCGCTGGCTGGCATCAACGACCCAAAGTCGTTTCAGTTTGTTGAAAAGGTCAAGTGGATCGACTTGCAACTTGGTGACTTCTCGTTCAATGTCGATTACTTCATGGGCGTGGATGGTCTCTCCATCACGATGGTGATTCTGACCGTTGTCGTCTCCGCAATCGGCGTGATTTCAAGCTGGACAATTGAGAAGTCTGTCAAAGGCTATTTCTTACTCTACAATGTGCTTTCGACAGCGATGGTAGGGTGCTTTGTTGCCTTAGATTTCTTCCTGTTCTACATCTTTTGGGAATTAATGCTTGTGCCCATGTATTTCCTCATTGGCATCTGGGGCGGTCCGAATCGTGAATACGCAGCCATGAAGTTTTTCCTCTACACACTCTTCGGCTCCGTCTTTATGCTGCTGGTTACGATTGGACTTTACTTCAGTGTCGTGGATCCTGAAACAGGGAAGAACACCTTCAGCATTATTGCCATGTCTGACCAAAAGAACTTCCTGCCTGATAGCATTTTCGGCGGTAGCAGAACAGTAATGCGATATCTGGCATTTATTGGTTTGTTTCTTGCTTTTGCAATCAAAGTGCCTGTTTTTCCCTTTCACACATGGTTGCCTGATGCGCACGTGGAAGCCCCAACGCCGATGTCAGTTATTCTGGGCGGTATCTTGCTTAAGCTAGGTGGATATGGATTCTTGCGCATCAACTTCCCAATTTTCCCTGAAGTCTTTGGTGCGCTTGCTTATTCGCTGGCTGTGCTTGGCGCTATCAATATCATCTATGGTGCATTCTGCGCAATTGCACAAAAGATTTGAAAAAATGGTGGCGTATTCGTCGGTCTCCCATATGGGCTTTGTGCTGATTGGGATTGCCTCTGTTACAACCGAAGGGATGACTGGTGCGATGATGCAAATGTTTAGCCATGGCATCCTGACGCCGATGCTCTTCATTTTAGTCGGTGTGATTTATGATCGCGCCCATACGCGCGAGATTGAGCGCTTTGGCGGGCTTGCAAAATATATGCCTGTCTACACAGGCTTCGTGATCGCAACATTTATGGCATCGCTGGGTATGCCCGGTCTCTCTGGATTTATTGCAGAGTCCTTCGTGTTCCTTGGCGCCTTCCGCTCAGAGCTCACACGACCTATCGCTGTAATTTCAACCCTCGGTATCTTGCTCAGCGCCGGATATTTACTCTGGGCACTGCAACGCGTCTATTTTGGCAAACGCAAGGAAAATGCAGCCTATGATGTTCAAGGCGAGCACGGACATGAGCATGCTCATTTCCATGATTGGAATGGCAAAATAGACCTTGATGCACGCGAGGTGATGATGCTCGCACCACAACTTGCCATCGTCGTATTGCTTGGTGTTTATCCCTCATTGCTCACAGACCTGATGATGCCAAGTATGAACAAAATCGTGGAAATCTTAGCGCCAACCGTGCAGAATGTTGCAACTGCATTTTTAAAGTGATAATTATTGAGGTCGGAGTGCCGCATAGAGAAAGCGTAAGTAGAAAATCAGTGAAGTAAGTTTAATTTGGATGTCTAAATTAACTTTCAAACATCACAACGTGTATGCCAGTTGACATCAAGACGCTTGGGGAAGTTTTGCAAAATAGCGTGTCTGCCTTTGTCCCTGAGCTTAGCCTGTCCATTCTCTTTTTGGTGCTCGTGTTTGTCGACATGCTGACAAAAGGGAATAGGCTCATCATACCTGCGCTAGCAATTGCAGGTATGGTCATAACTGGGGTCTTTGTCTATCAGCAGCATTCATTTCCAGCAGAGCAGAAGTTCTTTGGAATGATTGCAATCGACCCCTTTGCCATTTTCTTCAAATATCTCTTCTTAGGCTCAGGCATTCTTGCAGTGCTCATTTCAATGGATTCTGAAGAACTCAATGAGCCAAAGTCGCGCAGCATGGGCGAGTACTATGCGATTCTCGTCGCAATGGTGCTGGGCATGTTCCTAATGGCTTCGGCAACCGATATGCTCATGATGTTTCTCTCGCTGGAACTGGTAAGTATTTCATCTTACATTCTCACAGGCTATCTCAAAGGACAAGTGCGTTCCTCAGAGGCAGCGTTGAAATACATCATCTACGGCGCAGTATCCTCCGGCTTGATGATTTATGGGATTTCCATTCTGTATGGCTTAACAGGACAGACTAACATCTTCAAAATCAATGAGTTTCTGATGAGCCACCCAGTTGATGGTGTAACACTGCTGCTTGCCGCACTCTTGATTATGGGAGGATTTGGCTACAAAATTGGTGCCGTGCCGTTCCACTTCTGGTCGCCTGATGCTTATGAAGGCGCCCCAACACCTGTGACAGCGTTTCTTTCCGTAGGCTCAAAAGCAGCAGGATTTGCAATGCTGATGCGCTTCTTCCGCGTAACGATACCGACAGGAACAGGAGAAGGCATAATCGGCATTGATTGGGTAACTATGCTATCTGTGTTTGCGCTTGCATCTATGATTTTGGGAAATGTGGTCGCAATCTGGCAGAGCAGTGTTAAGCGCCTGCTGGCATACTCATCGGTAGCGCATGCTGGCTATCTACTGCTGGGCGTGCTTGTGGCTGATGACCTCGGTACACAAGCCGTGATGTTCTACCTTGCAGCCTATACAGTAATGAATGTCGGCGCATTCTTTGTTACTGTTCTGATTGCTAATAAAAATTGGTAGTGATGATGTCAATGATTACAAAGGACTGGGCAAGCGAATGCCGCTGGCAGCAGCCGCACTTACAATTTTCCTCGTCTCACTGACGGGATTGCCACCGACCGTCGGCTTCATCGGTAAGTACATGATCTTTGCAGCACTCTTGCAGAAGGGAACATTGTACCTTGGTCTGGCACTCGTAGGTATCCTGACCAGTGTCGTCTCGCTTTACTACTATTTCAAGATTCCGCTCAACATGTATCTGCGTGAGCCAGAAAGCGGAAACACATCTGAGTTTAGTGTTGGGGTATGGTCTAATGCTATGGTGGCTTTACTTGCAGTTCTAACTGTGGTATTAGGTTTATTCTTCATGCCGCTAGCAAATTTGGCAAAGAACTCTGTGGGTATTTTAGGTGCAATGCTCTTGCGCTAATACGGCGCTTAGAAGTAATTTTGAGGCAGCCACAGTGCTGCCTTTTTTTGTGGAAAATCTAATTATCTGTTATTGCAAAAAAAACACACAAAATGAAAGGAAAAACAAACATCACAATAGCAGGAAAGTGCCTATTTCTATACGCTTTGCTATTACTCTTTACCTCATCTACCGCAATCGCTCAAAGCGATAAAACACCTGCTTCAACTGCCGCACCAAAGAATGCGCCAAAAAAGCCAAAGAAAAAAGTCTTGATTGATGCACCTATCACCGCTACGACGCAAGACGGAAGAACTGTGATTTTACGACCTAATGGGCGGTGGGAATTTACAGCCAACCCCGTTGCTAAACGGGATTCCGTGCCTGCACCACCCAAGCGTCCACCTGAGAGCCTCATCCTTGCTATGAAGGAACTGCACAAGATGCAGGCTGCTACCGAAGTTGGTATCACACTTCAAGAGTACAGCTCACGCCTTATCGAACTTAAAGCCAGCGTTGATGAGGCTCTGCGACAAGTGTCTGACCCAGACCTAAAAAGAGAACTACGCTTTGCCGTAGAGGCGTATTCCGATGGGCTGGATTTGTGGAACAGGCAGCTTAACACGCGTTATCCGCTTAAACAATCAGGTGATATGCTGCGTGAAGAAGCTAAAGACATCTGCGAGAAATACGGTATCAAAGAATTCTCGACCTCCACAGGCGGCGCAGAAATCGTCAATGGCAAAAAAGTGCTGAACTTTATTTGGTTTTTTGCAAAAACCGCAGTTGAAAAAGCGGATAAACTTGTGGCAAAGCAAACGAGCAACTGAACCCTGTGTGTGCAGAGTGCAGTAGGGTAGTGCAGAGAGGTAACTTGGCTGGTTAGGAAATTTGCAGCCAAGCGCTATCTTTCTTGCTGCAGCACATTCATTAAAAAAAGGAGGCAAAATGAAACGTCGCATCACACTCATTGCACTCATCTGCTTTAGCAGTACAAGCGTACTCGCACAGGTATCAGCAGAGAGTTGGTCACCAGAGTTACAAATGAAAGTCAAAACAGTTGGGTCGCCGCGTCTTTCGCCTGATGGCAAACTGGTGGTCTACACTATCACAGATGCTGTGATGACTGCCGACAAAAGCGAGTTCGTCACGCAAATCTGGTTAGGCTCTGCTGATCGAAAAGAAAATCGGCAACTCACCTTCAATGAAAAATCATCTACTAACCCTAAATGGTCGCCTGATGGCAAGGCAATTGCATTTCTCTCGCCGCGAAAAGAAAATCGCAATAACCTTTATCTTTTGCCTTTGAACGGCGGAGAAGCAGAGGCGCTTACAGAGTTCACTAGGAGCAGTATCTCAGATTTTGAGTGGTCACCTGATGGAAAAGCAATTGCGTTTACGATGCAAGATCCGAAGACAGAAGAGGAAGAAAAAAATGAGAAGGGAAAAAATGACTACCGCTGGGTCAATGAAAACATCAAGATGTCGCACCTTTATCTTTTGCCTATTCAAAAAGATGCAAGCGGCAAGCGCGAGGTACGCAGACTGACAACTGGAAATTACTCTGTCAGTAGTTTTGATTGGTCACCTGATAGCAAGCGTATAGTGTTTGCGCATACAACCTCACCGAGCCCTAACGATTGGATGACATCAGATCTTTCACTTGTTGAAGTCGAAACAGGTAAAGTTACTCCATTTGTAAATACTGCAGCTGCGGAAACCTCTCCCAAGTTTTCACCAGATGGACGCACCATCGCTTTTCTTGCCAGCGATATTCCACCACGCTGGGCGCAAAGTCGGACTATCCAGATTGTAGCTTCAACTGGAGGACAGCCAAGGAGCCTACCAGCGTCAAATGACGGTCAGCCAGTCCTGATTGGTTGGTCGGCAGACAGCAAACGCATTTATTTTACTGAAGCCAAAGGGACACTCTCGCAGATTTACAGCGTTGATCTTAACGCAAGCCGAATTGACGAACTGCGACTTCCGCCAGCGGTTTATACCGCCCCCCATCTGGACGCATCAGGTAAAATGCTGACCTTTGTCAGACAAACTTCTGAGTCTCCACAGGAAGTTTTTGCCGCATCACTGACGACCTTTTCACCTGTGCAGATCTCTCGTGCTAATGCAGACTTGAAACTTCCGCCAATAGGCAAAACTGAACTTATTCGCTGGAAAAGCACTGATGGTCGTGAAATTGAAGGGCTGCTCACTTACCCTGTAGGATACACACCAGGCAAAAAGGTGCCGCTCATCTTGAACATTCATGGCGGTCCTGCTGGAGTATTCCAGCAGACCTTTAACGGTGGTCGCGGTATTTACCCAATTGCAACATTTTCAGCAAAAGGATATGCTGTTTTGCGTCCAAATCCACGTGGTTCATCGGGGTATGGTGTAGAGTTTCGTCGTGCAAATTTCAAAGACTGGGGTGGAATGGACTACCAAGACCTCATGACTGGTGTTGACAAAGTGATTGAGATGGGTGTTGCAGATCCTAATCGACTCGGAGTGATGGGCTGGAGTTATGGTGGATTTATGACCTCGTGGATTGTTACCCAAACAAATCGCTTCAAAGCCGCTTCCGCTGGCGCACCAGTTACAAATCTCACAAGTTTTACTACCACAGCGGATATCACTGCATTTATTCCTGACTATTTCGGCGGTCAATTTTGGGATGCACCTGAAGTCTATCAAAAACATTCGCCGATTTCCTTCGTGAAGTCTGTTACCACACCTACGATGATTCAGCATGGTACAGCTGATGTACGCGTGCCTATCTCACAAGGCATGGAATTCTTTAATGCACTCAAAGCTCGGGGAATTCCAACGCGTATGTTGGAACTGCCGCGTCAGCCACATGGACCCAATGAACCTAAAATGATGCTGATTGTGATGCAATCTAACTTGGAGTGGTTTGAAAAATATCTCGGCGAGAAAGCTGCAACTGGGGCCACAGCGCCATAGGCAAGGGAGCAGAACTAGAGCGGTGCTTGATAGAATGCTTTGCTTTGGGTAAGACTGCCTCAGAAACTCGAAGAGAAAAGCCCGTGATTTCACGGGCTTACTTTTTTGTGGCGGGGATAGGACTTGAACCTATAACCTTCGGGTTATGAGCCCGACGAGCTACCAATTGCTCCACCCCGCGGTGTACTTTGCCGTGTGGTTGGAACGCAAAGATAATACATTTGTTTCAAATATGCAACTGAAATGTGATCAATCTGTTAGTTATTGAACAGTGTGCCAAAAATAAGGTTAATCGATATACCGTGAAATAAAGACACGCGTGAGTCGCGAAGCAATTCGACGCCAGACGGTAAGTAGTTGGCAATATAGCGCACGGCAATACCTTGTAACATGAGGAAGTTTGTGCCAAAGTATGCCCCAGCACCAACATATCCATTGATACCAAATGTCACACCATACGGACTGAAAATCGAACCTGAGAAGTCGTAGTTTATTGGTATGTCTGGTACGCCACTTGGTAAGGAAGCAATGCGGTGAATATAGCCGAGCGTTGGACCGGCGCCAACTTCTACAAATGGTCTGAACGAGCTGGTAATATCGCGCCGAAATAGCCTTTGTTGAAGTCCGACACTTCCTGTTAGCATCACTAGCCCGAAGCGTTTTGGGAAGCCATCTGGTCCAAAGACAATATTTTGTCCCGTCCATGGGTCAAATCGGTCAATTTCAGCTGGGTCTCTTCCAGTTGTCAAACCAATGCTAATCAAGCTAATCACGTCAGGTGAATGCTGATGCACAAAGTTGAAAGAGGCAACGAAGCTGTTCGTCGTCAGTCCAATGACACCGGCAAGACCTGCACGCGGTCGGAACGCACCGCCATAGAATGCCATTTCCTCGTCTTCAGTGTCGTCATAGACTTTGAGTGTATCTGTGCTGGCAGGAGAGGCTAAAGCTACGGCTGACCAGCATACAGCTAGGAAAAAGCAAAATATCAACCCTGAAAGAAGGCAACGGAAACGCAGCAGGTGTTTCTTGCTCAACAGTGTTGCGTCAGGTATCGCAGTATCACCGACAGTGAAGTTTGTGAGTTGCATAGCCGGTTCACGCTTTGAGTTACAGGATCAAGGTAAAGGATAAAATAAAAACAAATTTCAGTACATCTTCAAGTGTAAGTGATTGGATGTTTTACGATTGCCATTTATTTGCATTGTTCTTTTTTATTTGTTGTATAAGGTAAATTATGTAAAGTAATGTTTATAATGAGACATGCCATGCTATCCTATCTACCATTCTCACGTAAGGCTCCACCAAGTTTTGGGTGCCATGCTTTTCCGAACGATTCCTCGTAACAAAACTGCGACACATCTTTACGCTGTTTGCTTGTCCAGTCAATTGTGGGACGTGGAGTTGTTTCATCAATATAGCCTAAACGAAACAGCGCAATCAGTTCATAATCCGGTGGCGGTGCAATTAAGTCGATACACTTTTGCCAATACTCGCTGCCAGCTTCCATGGGTAAGGAAATGAATTGTACGCCGATATTCAGCGCTGTGGCGGTAAGCCAGATATTTTCAATAGCCATACCGAGTGCAAGCAAGCAATACATACCTGACTTTTCTTCAGGCTTATACTCATCTTTTGAGAGCAAAACTCCCAAAATCAGCGGTGAGCGTGCCACCAATTTTTTGGAATCAATCGCTAAAATCCATGGAACCCGCAGTTTATTCATCATTTCACCACCTTTCTCTGAAAAAAGGTAACGAATGAACGGTTTGAGCACTCCGGGCATATTGTCAATATAGATACCATCACCAGATTTTTCGACTTCCTCTTTACTAAAACGAAAATACTTTAGATACCGCTTCCAAAAATCACCCTTTTCCATTACCACACGCATGGACTGCCCAGCGATTTTACCAAGCTCCCTACGCTGCTTTTCATCGCGTATCAACACAAAACGCCAAGGTTGAGAGTTAAAATGACTTGGGGCGTAGCTTGCCGCTTCCATCAGCATTTTAATATGCTCTTCCGACAGCGGCTTATCCAGGAAATATCCGTTTGTCGTTCTTCTCTGCTTGATAAGCTCAAAAATATCTTTTTGGATGTTTTGCATTTTTTTCTTTAAGTTCTTATTTCAAAAGTAGTAAACCAAAATAGCTGAATACGTCAGAAAGCAAAATAACGCGTATTGCCAGTGCCGTGCGGTTCTGCCACGAAACCGTGTCATGCCAAAGAGTAGACCTGCCATGAGAATCAGTAGCAGCGGGAACTCTCCTGATAGGAACTCCTCTACTGTAGCGGCAATAATTGAAACCATAACGCAGAAATACAGACCATGGTGCATTACTCTAAACCGCGTGGCATCAATAATGTGTGATTTTGCTAGTATTCCATAAGTGAAATTTGCAAGAAAGAGGCTATAAGCAATTTTTATTAACATAATTTTAGATTTTGCGCATTACGTTCAATGCATCTTCTTCTGCTTTAATTCTCACTTTCAGAATAATATGGTTCAACACTGAGAAGATAATTGCTGTTGCTAGAAGTCCAAAAATCATCGGTGCAACAAATATCTCTATTCTTACAATCCAATAATTTGGATGCTTGATGTAACGATAAATTCCCCGTTCCACTTTTGGGGCGCTTGGTAAAACAAAAATTCTTGTATTCCAGAATTTCCCTAATGTCGCAATGACTGCATACCGCCCAACTTGAGCCAGTAGAAAAATCCCAAACCAGATATACCATCCTTCTGACATGTACGGCTTGCGCATCGTATATTCTACTATCATTGACAAAAACCAACTTACATGCATCATTACCATCCACTTGTAATGCTCTGCTCCTACTTCATATCCACCTTGTGATTGTATCCACACCGCATTGCGTTTGGCGATCCAAAGCTCACTGAGGCGTTGCAACGCTAATACTGCAATGAAAGCGGCAAAATACATTGTACTTTTTTCTAGTGCCAATGTAATAAAACCAATTCAGCTGAAAACCCGGGTCCGAGCGCTGTCATTAAACCAAATGCATTGCACTCATCCGGATAAGTCTCCAAAAATCTCTTAAGAATGAAGAGGATAGTTACTGCAGACATATTTCCACACTCACGCAACACTGCCCGTGCATGTTCTAATTGAGCAGGCAAAATTCCAATTTTTTCATAAGCATCAAGCACTTTTTTTCCACCCGGATGCGTGATAAAATGCTTAATATCTGAAAACTTTAAGCTCTTTTTTGCAAGAATTTATCAATACAGTCTTTCAAGAAACTTCGTACAATTTCGGGCACATCTCTTGAAAGCAGGACCTTAAAGCCATATTCACCGAACTGCCAGCCCATCACGTCCAAAGAGTTTGGAAGCGTCTCTGTTGCTGAATCTACAAGACAGGGACGCGAGGCAGAACTCGGCAACGAGACTTTATCGCCAGTAACCATTACAGCGGCGGCACCATCGGCAAACAGTGCACTTGAGATCATTGCTGCTTTCGAAAGGTCATTGCGCACAAAAGTTAGTCCGCAGAGCTCTAGCACCACAATGAGAATTTTTTGTGTCGGTTGTGCCTTCGCTAGCTGCATTGCCCAGGCTAGTGAGGCCGCTCCACCTGCGCACCCAATGCCCCAAATTGGCAATCGTCGCACATCTTTACGAAAGGGTAAGCGCTCAATGAGCCGCGCATCCATGGTTGGCGTAGAAAGCCCCGTCGTTGAGACAAAAATCAGGCAATCTACTTCATCATACCCGATGCCCGCACTCTGTAAGGCATTCTCGATAGCCTGTTCTGAGAGTTTTAGCCCTTCTTCAATGTAGAGATTATTTTTACCTCAAACGATTTCGAGGACGCAAACCATTCTGCCGGTACACAAAAGTAGCGTGAGTCAATTGCAGTATGATCGTAGATTGCAAGCAGTCGGTCAGGGTCTCCTTTATAGACTTCGCCGTATAAGTTTAGCGCAAATGCTTTGCTTTCTTCTCGCGATACCTTGTAGCGAGGCAATGCTGTACCAACAGCTTGAATTTTGGGCATAAGGCTTCTGAATTTCATTCAAGGTTTGAGAGATATATGTTCCCCCTATTCTAAGCGACTGTGCAAAGCGTGCTTATCTTGCAGTGTCGCTTGCTGCTTCTGACTATAAGTCAAAGTTACAGTTAATGGTTTCGTGATACTGAACTTTGCCACACGTTCTTTTTCAGCGTGAAAGATTTTTTCTATATTCATTTTTGCAAAATAGCAGCATCCCCCTTAAACCAAACAAACAAAGTTGCTTTGTCATGGCAAAAATTGATGTCGTAATGCCAAAAATGGGTGAGAGCCTGATGGAAGGCACCATCTTAGAATGGCTCAAAAAGGTTGGCGACCCTATACAGAAGGATGAAAATCTTCTAAGAATTGCAACGGATAAAGTTGATACGGATGTACCTGCACCTGAGAGCGGAGTTGTCGCAGAGATTCTTTATCCTGAAAACACCACGGTTGCGGTAGGTGAGACTATCGCCCGCATTGAGACTGAAGCTAGTGTCGCTGTTGCTCCAAGTGTATCAACACCTGCACCAACGGTTAGTGCCTCTACCTCTGCGGTGCAATCGCCCACTGCAGCTACACCACTCGAGGTTACTTCTGCGCCGAGTAACGGTCATCCAACTGTCGACACACCGGCACCGTCCAGCGGTCGATTCTACTCACCTGTGGTGATGCAAATTGCACAGACCGAAGGAATTTCAATGAAAGAGCTGGAGCAAATTCCGGGCACAGGCATTGGTGGTCGGGTTACTAAAAACGATGTTCTCAACTACTTGAAATCAGGCAGAGTTGTTGCATCGCCCGCAGCAATCTCGACACCTGCGCCTACACTTGAAGCACGTGTGCAGACTGCTGCACCTGCACCGCCCACTCCAGCCCCAGCACCAAAACCCGGTTCTCCTGCTCACGATACACCACCAGCACCGAAACCGACACCTGTCGTCTATGACGCTAGTCGCTCTGAGATTATTCAGATGGATAACATGCGTCGGCTCATTGCCGAGCACATGGTGCGCTCAAAGCAGACTTCTGCGCATGTCACCTCTGTCTCTGAAGCCGATGTAACGGGACTGGTTAAACTTGTCAAGCTAAAGAAGAACGCTTTTGAAGCCGCCAACGGTGTTAAACTCACTTATACGCCATTCTTTATTGATGCCGTTGTCAAAACGCTCAAGGAATTTCCCATGCTTAATGCATCGGTTGATGGCGATAAAATTATCCTCAAAAAATATATCAACATTGGTATTGCTGTGGCGTTAGGTGAGCGCGGCTCTGGTGGTCTCATTGTCCCTGTTATCAGGGGTGCAGATGAAAAGAATCTCATTGGTCTTGCACGTGCATTGCAAGATCTTGCTACTCGTGCTCGCGCAAAAAAGCTCTTACCTGATGAAATTCAAGGTGGTACTTTTACCATCACAAACTATGGAACATCAGGCAACCTCTTTGGCGCGCCAATTATCAATCAGCCACAAGTCGCTATCTTAGGCACTGGTGCCATTGTCAAGCGTCCCGTCGTTAGAACGCTGGACGATGAGACTGATGTCATTGTGATTCGCTCTATGATGTATGTTTCGCTCTCGTATGACCACCGCATTATTGATGGTGCGCTGGCTGGATTTTTCTTGCAGTCACTTGTATCGCATTTAGAATCATACAACGAACATACACCACTCTAAAAAACATGGGGATCTGGGGTTCTGACATTTTTGATAATGACGCAGCCGCTGCTGCAAAAGCCATTTTCGAAGATGCCATTGCAGAGGGTCTGTCAGTTGCTGATGCAACCAATCGTGTCTTGACCGAACTTGGCGAAATTGCTAAAAACGAGGATGTGCTTGCTGTAATTCAACTTGCTTTAGCAGCTATGCAACTCGAGCACAAAGCGCTTGATCCTAAGCTGCGCGATGAGGTCCTGCAAATCATTCGCTCTGGCAAGAGCCTTGGACCTTGGGCAGACTTAGGTGAAACCAATCTTGCTCAACGCAAGCAAGCGCTCAGTGTGCTCGGCGCTGCACTGGCAAGCTAATCTAGCTTTGACTTATCAACAATTTAGGACTTTCTGCTAGATGAGCAGGAAATTTCATGCTTTTTTTTTGCGCAAGCTACTTTCTGCAATGAGCATGAGACTTTCTCTAAGCTGAGACTTTCTAACTTCTTTTACTTAAAATGATTACCATACCTGACCTTAAAGTTTCTGAGGCCACTTCCCCACCTAAGACTGCCGCACGTCCTGATTGGCTACGCGTAAAACTCCCGGCTGGTGAGGGGTATGCACGCCTCAAATCTCTTGTAGATACCTACAAGCTTCACACAGTGTGCGAAGAAGCGCGCTGTCCAAACATCGGCGAATGTTGGGCATCAGGCACGGCTACAATTATGATTTTAGGTGACACATGCACCCGTTCCTGTGGCTTTTGCGCTGTAAAAACTGGGCGTCCTACAGAACTGGATTTAGCCGAACCTAAGCGCGTCGGCGAAATGGTCAGGATCATGAACCTTCGCCACACGGTGATTACCAGCGTGAATCGTGACGAACTCAGCGATGGTGGTGCAAGCATTTGGGCAGAAACTATCCGAGAAATTCGCAAGCAACACCCCACTACAAAAATCGAGGTCCTAATTCCCGACTTTCAAGGTGACACCGACGCAATGGATACCGTATTTCGTGAGCAGCCCGACATTTTGAATCACAATACGGAAACGGTGCCACGTCTCTATCGTATAGTACGCCCGCAAGCAAAATATCAACGCACACTCGACCTGCTTCAACGCGCAAAAGAAAAGTTTAATCTCGTCACCAAATCAGGCATCATGGTTGGCTTAGGCGAAACGCCCGAAGAAGTCATCGAAGTAATCAAA
>NSLH01000030.1 GCA_002763895.1 [Chlorobium] sp. 445 | reverse complement strand
CAAAAACGCGAAACGGAGCAAAAAAGATATGTCTGTTACAAGGTTACTCATTCAGCGTCCAACGCTGGTGGTTGTGCTGTTTGCAGTCTTGGGCGTATTTGGTTTGTATGGCTACACGCAACTCAGTTATGAGCTCTTGCCGAAGTTTGCGCCGCCTGTCGTTACGATTACCACAGCTTATCCGGGTGCCTCGCCAAATGAAGTGGAAACATCGGTTACCAAACTCATTGAAGATGCGGTCTCCGGCTTAGATAAAGTTGATGCAGTTACAGCGACATCAAGTGAAGGAGTATCGTTTATATCGCTTGAATTCAAGCAAGAGGCAAATGTAGATATTGTCTTACAAGATGCACAGCGTAAAGTTGAATCGATTATCCCACTTCTACCTGCTGAGGCAAAGCGACCTGTACTTTCTAAGTTTGCTTTTGATGAATTCCCTATTTTGAGGATGGGCATCACAAGCAAAATGCCTGAGACAGAATTTTATACCTTTGTCAAGGAACGCTTGCAACCGCGTCTAGCCCGTATTCCGGGTGTTGCACAAATCGTCTTGATTGGTGGCGAAGAACGCGAGATTAAGGTCAATCTTAACGCTGAAAAACTCAAAACCTACGGTCTTTCGCCCCTGCAAGTGGCAAATGTAATTAAGAATGCAAATCTAGATTTCCCCACGGGCAAAATCAAGGACAGTGATGGACAGTTTGTTGTGCGGCTTGCTGGTAAATTTACATCGCTAGAAGAGATGCGTAACCTTGTAGTTGGGCGCTCTAAGCAGGGCGGAGAAATTCGCCTTTCTGACATTGCAGAAGTGGAAGATGGACGCAAGGAGCCGAACAATATCAACCGCATCAACGGCAAGTCGTCCATTGGCATGTTCATCAATAAGCAATCTGATGCAAATGCTGTAATTGTAAGCGAAAAGGTGCGCGCAGAACTTGCAAAAATTCAGCAGGAATATGCTGACAAAGCGGTCAAATTTGATATTGCCCAAGATGCATCGATCTTCACGCTCGATGCCGCACACGCTGTGCAAGAAGACTTAATGCTCGCAATTGTGCTTGTTGCACTGGTCATGCTGGTGTTCCTCCACAGCATTCGCAACTCCTTGATTGTGATGATTGCAATTCCCTGCTCGCTCATTTCCACAATCGGCGTGATGTATTTCTTGGATTATACCTTCAACCTCATGTCGCTGCTAGCCCTCTCGCTTGCTGTTGGCATCTGGGTAGATGACTCTATCGTAGTGCTCGAAAACATTTATCGCCGCTTGGAACTTGGTGACAGTAAAGTAGAGGCGGCTGTGCGCGGACGTGATGAAATCGGTCTGACTGCCGTCTCCATCACACTCGTCGACGTGGTGGTCTTTTTGCCACTTGCGCTAACAGGCGGCATTATCGGTAACATTATGCGTCAGTTCGCAATTGTCATGGTGGTCTCAACACTCTTCAGCTTGCTGGTCTCTTTCACTGTAACGCCTGTGTTAGCATCACGCATCTCAAAGCTCGAGCATCTGACCAAAGACACGTTGATGGGGCGCTTCGGCTTATGGTTTGAAGGGGTTTTCAAGCGTTTTACAGAGCGCTACATTGAACTGCTCAAATGGGCACTGCAAAACCGCTGGAAAGTAGCCGTCTCCGCAGTGATGATGCTCATTGCTTCTTGCTCACTGATTCCACTTGGATTCATTGGTGGCGAATTTATTGCACAGACCGACCGAGGGGAGTTCTCGGTTGCGCTGGAACTTGCACCGGGCACAAAACTTGAAGAAACCAACGCTGTCTCACAGAAAATCGAGCGGATGCTGATGGATATTCCTGAAGTAGAAAAAGTTGCGGCAAATGTCGGTGCCTCCAGTGACGGCTTCGTTACAGCCTCATCGAGTAACATTGTCGACATTAGCGTCAAACTAATCGATAAAGAAGAGCGCAAAGCCCGCGGATTACGTTCAACCACTGATGTGCAGGCGCAAATCAAACAAATGACGAAAGATATTCCGGGCGTCAAGGTGCGTGTGAACGACATCGGCGTCTTTGGCACAGCAAACCAGACACCAATTCAGTTAATTGTGAGTGGTGCGGACTATGAGATCGTCAAACAGTCTGCGCTGCATCTGAAAGAAATCCTGAAAAACACAAAAGGTGCAACCGATGTCAGGCTGTCAGCTGAAGATGGCAACCCTGAAACGCGCATTGAGATTGACCGCAATAAGCTGGCTTTCTTCGGGCTCTCCATGGCTGAAGTGGGCGCCTCGCTGCGCATTGCGCTTGCTGGTGATAATGATGCCAAATTCCGTGAAGGCGATACTGAATACGACATTCGTATTCAGCTCGATGAATTCGACCGCTCCAACACCGAAACCCTCGGCAATCTGACTTTTGTCAATCAACGTGGACAAGTGGTCGAGCTCAAACAGTTTGCGAACATCTACCAAGCAACAGGTCCAACCAAATTACAGCGCCGTGACCGCAACTATGCAATCATTGTCTATGCACAGCTTGCAGGTCGGTCACTAACATCAGTCTGGCAAGATGCACAAAAGAAACTTGCCGAAGACCCGCTGCCTGCTGGCATAAAGATTTCACCACTGGGTGACTTGAAAAATCAACAAGAAGGCTTCGGCAGTTTGGGACTTGCACTCATTGCTGGTGTGCTGTTCGTCTATTTGATTATGGTGGCGCTGTATAATTCCTACAAATATCCGTTTGTGGTGCTGTTCTCAATTCCCCTGGCCGTGATTGGGGCACTGCTGGCAATTGCACTGGCTGCAAAGAACCTCAGCATCTTCACGATACTTGGCTTCATTATGCTGCTCGGTCTTGTAAGTAAAAACGCCATTCTCTTAGTCGATTTTGCCAATCGTGCCAAAGAAGAAGGCTTGAACACCGTTGAAGCGCTGGTAGAAGCAGGGCGCGAGCGACTGCGCCCCATTCTGATGACAACGCTCACCATGATTTTTGGCATGATGCCCATTGCACTCTCGGGTGCTGCTGGTGCAGAGTGGAAAACTGGACTTGCTTGGGCACTTATTGGCGGGTTGACCAGTTCAATGTTCCTGACACTCGTGGTCGTGCCAGTCGTCTACTACTGGTTCGATAACTTCGGCAATGTTTTTGCCAAACTCAGAGTGCGCAAGCCTGTAAAAGTCAAAGAAGAAGTCTTCGAACCGCTGCCTGAAGCCGTGAAGTTTGAAGCAAACAAGTAAGTCAGGTTGAAGTGAGTGGGCTAAAGACGCATTGTCATATGCACGGCAATGCGTCTTGCTCAAAACTGTTGGGTGTTGTTCAACAGAGCGCGGCGCTACGAAAAATCTTTGTAAATTAGCAGCCGTTAAAACCACAAAACCTTAACTTTAATAAAAATGGAATTTATCCTGGTTTTTTGGGCGCACTCTCGCGCATCATTCCACACCCACCAAACTTTACCGCAATCTCTGCAGTAGCGCTCTATGGCACAAATAAAATCGCCGACAAAAAGCGGGCAATAACTATCCCACTGCTTGCCATGCTGCTCTCTGACGGCATTTTTGAACTTTTCTACCGAACGGGATTTTTAGCATTCCCGGGATTCCACAGTGGTATGTGCTATGTCTATGGTGCATTTGCAGTGGTAGCGATGATTGGTTTTTGGATTCGCGCGCAGTTTAGCTATGGACGCTTGGCAGTAGGCACGTTGCTCTCGTCTGTAAGTTTCTTTGTAATAACGAATTTCGGGGTATGGCTAAGCGGTTGGTATGGTTATACCATAGAAGGATTAGTGGCTTGTTACGTAGCTGCTATTCCATTTTTCCGTAATCAAGCCGTCGGTGATGTGCTGTTCGTTGCGCTGTTCTTTGGCGTCGACTACTTCGTGCGCAAAGTGCTATTCAACAAACAAGCGGCTCAACAAGCCTAAGAAAGTCGGTGCGACCGCTGCATGCGATGCTGCCGGTCGTGCCGCTGCATAAAAAGCGAGCGGTCTTCTCCGTCACTGCCACCGAGAAGCGATGAGACACTTTCGCACCCGAAAAAGAGCACCACAAACAGCAGCATAAAAAAGCCGAAAAGGGCAAGCAAAACAGTTTCCATAATTCCTCCCCATCAAAAAGTTTCTCCTGCTTTGTAGACGTTACGAATGAAGCGCATAAATTCTTCATGCTCTCAGAAGTTTGAACGAGAAAAATCAAAACAATAAGCCAATGACAATGCATCATCATTTTTTAGGGCTGCACTCTGTGCAGGTGTGCTGTGTTGCCTTGCTCCGCTGCTAAGCGCGCAAGACCGCATTACAGGCAAAAGCTTTGCCTCACGCTCAGAAGTGATTGCACAAAATGGAATGGTCTGCACCAGTCAACCGCTCGCCACGCAAGTGGGTCTTGAGATTCTCAAACAGGGTGGTTCTGCTGTCGACGCAGCGATTGCGGCCAATGCGGCCTTAGGCTTGATGGAACCGACAGGCTGCGGTATCGGCGGCGATATTTTCGCAATCGTGTGGGACGCCAAAACCAAAAAACTCTACGGCTTAAATGGAAGCGGACGCTCGCCTTACACACTCACGCTGAGCTATTTCAAAGAAAAAGGCATTAAGCATATTCCTGCAGTAGGACCGCTCCCAGTAACGGTGCCGGGCTGTGTGGATGGATGGTTCGAACTCCACAAAAGGTTTGGCAAATTGCCAATGAAAACGCTGCTTGCCCCAACCATCAAATATGCACGCGAGGGCTTCCCTGTCTCAGAACTCATTGCATACTACTTAGAACGAAATGTGGCAGCGCTATCACAGTTTCCAAATGTCAAGGAAGTGTATGCACCAAATGGACAAACGCCCAAGAAAGGGGAAATCTTCAAAAATCCACTTTTGGCAAATACGCTCGAAAAAATTGCAAACGGTGGAAGAGACGCGTTCTACAAAGGTGAAATTCCGAAAATCATTGAAGCCTTTATCAAAGCACAAGGGGGATTTCTGTCAGCGCGCGATTTTGCAGACCATAAATCGGAGTGGGTAGAGCCTGTATCTACAACTTATCGTGGCTACGAAGTCTGGGAGTTGCCGCCAAACAGTCAGGGCATTGCAGCACTGCAGATGCTAAATATTCTCGAAGGCTACGCTTTCAAGCAAATTCCTTTTGGTAGCAAAGAGCATGTGCATCTTTTCGTTGAAGCTAAGAAACTGGCTTTTGAGGACCGAGCCAAGTACTACGCTGACCCTGATTTTGTAAAGGTGCCCGTTGCAGCACTGATTTCCAAAGACTATGCGAACGAGCGGCGCAAGTTGATTAGCATGGAGCGTGCCGCGCGTCGTGTCGAAGCAGGTAACCCTGCACTCAAAGAAGGTGGCACAATTTATCTGACAACTGCAGACAAGGATGGTAATATGGTCTCACTAATTCAAAGCAATTATCGTGGAATGGGTTCAGGGATGGTGCCTGATGGTCTGGGCTTTATGCTGCAAGATCGAGGTGAACTTTTCTCCTTAAATGAAGGGGAAGCGAATGTCTATGCACCACACAAGCGACCATTTCACACGATTATTCCTGCGTTTGTAACAAAAGACGGAGAGCCGTTTATGAGTTTTGGGGTGATGGGTGGTGAGTTTCAACCGCTTGGACATGTACAAATTTTGATGAACATCATTGATTTTGGAATGAATATACAAGAAGCTGGTGATGCGCCGCGCATTGCGCATGAAGGCTCCTCAGAACCAACAGGTGAAAAGATGACCGATGGGGGCACAATTTTACTCGAGACAGGATTCCCACATGAAACCATACGCGAACTGCTTAAGATGGGACATCGAGTCAGCTTCAGCCTAAGTGGCTACGGGGGCTATCAAGGCATTCGATACGATGCTAAAAACAAAGTCTACTACGGTGCATCAGAATCGCGCAAAGATGGGCAAGCGGCAGGCTATTGAGAAGGTGGAACGCAAAAAGTGTAGCCAAACCCCATCGATTTGGCTACACCCATACTTTCAAGTGCGACATTAGGCTGTTGCAAGTTCACCTTTGATGAGTCCTAAGCGTTTGAGTTCCGCATCAAGTTTTTCACGTGTAGCAGGCGAGGGCGGCACCATGGGCAAGCGGTAACTAAGTTCAATCAGACCCATTTGTGCCAGCGTGTATTTGACAGGAATGGGATTGGATTCAAGAAAGTTAAGGTTCATCAAGTTCAAGTATTCGTTGTGCAGACGTTGTGCTTCAGCTAAGTTACTTTGGAACATGGCTTCAACAAGGCGTTTCATGACTTGCGGAATTTGATTAGCGGCAACAGAAATAACACCATCGCCGCCGAGAGCCATCATAGGCAAGGTGAGGTAGTCATCGCCGCTCATCACAGAAAGTTGCGCTGGACGGTTGCGCAGCAGTTCCTCTATTTGTGCCATGTTGCCAGAGGCTTCTTTAACGGCAAGAATGTTGGGGAAACTTGAAGCCAAGCGCAGCATTGTCTCAACGGAGATGTTAGCACCAGTGCGACCGGGCACATTGTAGATGATAACAGGCACAGAGACGGCTTCAGCAATGGCGGCATAATGTCGGAAAAACCCTTCTTGTGTAGGTTTATTGTAGTATGGCGCAACGCAGAGAATACCTGTTGCGCCTGCTTTTTGCGCAGCTTTAGCAAGATGAACCGCATGTGCTGTGTTATTGCTGCCAGCACCACCCATGACGCGAATCTTGCCGTTGCTAAATTCGACGCACTGTGAAATAATCCGATACTGCTCATCGTCAGACAGCGTGGGTGATTCTCCTGTTGTGCCACAAGGAATCAAAATGTCGGTGCCGCCTTGAATGTGAAACTCGACCAAACGCCGAAGCGCTTCAGTGTCGAGCGCGCCATCGCTTTTGAAAGGCGTAACCAGAGCGACAGCTGAACCAGAAATTACTCTACGAATCATAAGTGATTGTTTATTTCGAGAGATGAAAGTTTTACACGCCGAATTTAAGCCGTAATTTTGCGAAACGAAAAACCAACACCAATTTTTCTAGCATGCCTGAAAGAGAAGCACGACCCATGTCATACTCGCGTGTCGAGATGACACAAATTGTAACACCAGTTGATACCAACTATCTTGGCAATTTAGCAGGTGGCAGGTTGATGCACTGGATGGATTTAGCAGCAGCAATTGCCGCAGGTCGACACTCACAAGCAATTTGCGTAACAGCATCTGTCGATACAATGGAGTTTCGTCAAGGCATTGAGTTAGGAGAAGTTGTCATCATCAAAGCTAATGTCAATCGCGCTTTTCATACCTCAATGGAAGTGGGTGTGAAAGTCTATGCTGAGAATATCATCAAGGGGCACATCCGCGAGTGCACCAAAGCCTACTTCACGTTTGTAGCTATTGATAAAGATGGTAAGCCCATACCTGTGCCCGAAGTTATCCCAGAAGATGAGACCGACAGACGCCGTTACGAAAAAGCCGCATTGCGTCGACAAATTCGCTTGCTCAACAGAGGCTAAGAGCCAATGTCGCTACAAAAATGCCTAATACCTTGCCAGTTTGAGTGCTGCCTCAAAGACCTTGTGCTCATTTGGCAAAATTTCGGTCTCCAGAATTTTTGAGAAGCCAACCGGTGTATCAAGTGAGCCGACGCGCATCACGGGTGCATCAAGATATTCAAAGCAGTGTTCGGCAATCAGTGCTGCAATCTCACCGCCAAAGCCACCTGTGAGTTTATCTTCATGAACGACGAGAGCCTTGCTGGTCTTTTTAACCGTTGCAAAAATTGCCTCTTTATCGAGCGGTGCAAGTGAGCGCAGGTCTAAGACTTCAGCGGAAATGCCGTGCTCCTTTTCCAGTTTTTCGGCAGCAAGCAGTGCATGGTGGACAGTCGTGCCATAAGAAATAATTGAAAGGTCTGTGCCATAGCGACGGTAACGAGCTTTGCCGAAGGGAATAAGGACATCGGGACGAAGTTTAAGTGTTTTCGCCCAGGGATTATTGTAGAGAAACTTTGGCTCTAAGATGACGGTAACGCCGCGAGAGCGAAACGCAGAGCGCAGCAAGCCTTGCATATCGTCTGCAAAAGCGGGTACAACAATGCGCAAGCCGGGCAGGGTGGTAAAGGCGCCCTCGACATTTTGCGAGTGATAAAGTCCGCCACCGATATATCCACCAGAAGCAAGGCGCATCACGATGTTAGGTACAAATTTGCCTTTTGTGCGCCAGTATTCATGTGAGCATTCTACCACTTGTTCCATGGCGGGCCAGATGTAGTCGGCAAATTCTGCGCCCTCAATCAAAACCCAGATGTCTTCACGATAGCGTGAGAAGCCGTTTGCTGTGCCGACAATAAAATCTTCAGCGATTGGGGCATTAAAAACACGACGCGGTCCATACTTTTGTGGCATGCCCTTGTCAGCATTGAAAATACCGCCTTTGCCGACATCTTGTCCCCAAAGAAAAGTGTGCTCATTACGGTCAAATTCTTCGTGCTGAGTTTGATTGATGGCTTGGAGAAGACTAATCGTTTCGTCGGTGTAGAGCACATGCGGACCCTGCGGTTCGCTAAGGTCATGCACCTCGCCGCCAGTAGGCTTAAACTCGGGCCAGACATAGAGCGTGGCTGATTTAGGGTCAGGCATGGCAGCACGTTCGGCACGTTCAGCACATTCAGCAATGTGATGCTCATTCTCGCGTTCAATCGCTTCAAGTTCAGCCGCCGTAAAAATCTGCTTTTCGAGTAGGAAGTTTTTGAACTTCGGCAGCGGATCGCGGGCTTTGGCAGCCTCGAGCTCTTCGTGCGTGCGATAAAGAAAATGGTTGTCGGAATTCGAGTGAGAGCCAATGCGCTCACAATCAGCTTCAACAAGCGCTGCACCTTTGCCTGACTTCACAAACGCAATAGCTTCTTGCATGGCACGCCACGAATCAAAGACATCCGTGCCGTCACAGAAAATCACATGCAAATTTGGAAAACTGCGAAAGAGTTCCGCAGGATGCTCCGTTGCAAACTGCTCCCGCACAGGTACAGAAATACCAAAACGATTGTTTTGAAGCACAAACACAACAGGTAAAATTTCGCGTGAAGCTCCATTGATAGCTTCGTAGAAATACCCTTCTGCGCTTGCCGATTCGCCGCCGGAATAAAATGCAATTTCATCGCCGCCATATTTCTTAATGGCGCGGGCAAGGCCAACAGCATGTTGTGCATGATTGCCCGTGAGCGAAGAGACATTCTGAATGCGAATCTCAGGCTTGGCAAAGTGATTGGACATATGCCGACCGCCACTGGCAACATCAGCATCGCGCGAAAGTCCATTGAGCAAAATTTCTTCTACGCTAATTCCAGCGGCAAGTACCGTGAGCATATCACGATAGTATGGGAAAAGAAAATCTTTGCTTGGGCGAAACGATAAACCCAAGGCAAGTTGAATGCCGTCATGTCCTTGATACGGTGCATGGTACGACCAGCCCATGCCTTTTTTGAGATACCCTGCCGCTTTGAGATCAAGCTGACGCCCCAAATGCATCAAGCGATACCATTGGCGCAGTATTGAAACATCAATGCCAGCAGGCAGTGTATCTGTGGAAAGTGAAGGGTGAGATTCTGCGACGTGCTTCGTCATAACCTTACTTTTTTGTTTTTCTGCGGGGAGACTCAAACAAGGCGAAATTTAAACAAAATCGGCAATTTTGCACGAGATTTTGAGGTCTGACGAAATTGCAATACTTTCACAGCAAATGTGCTAAAGCGCCAAGCATTCAAAGCAACCCGTTTGAAACCAAAGCAGCGGTACCCAAAAGAGACATGATGAACGCCTTAAAGCAACTCAATTTGACGCATCGACCACGTCGACTGCGTCAGACAAAAGCCATTCGTGAGTTGGTCTCAGAATCCTGTTTGCGAAAGGAAGATTTTGTCTTTCCGCTCTTTGTGCAAGAAGGTGAAAACATTGCCGAAGAAGTGCCTTCCATGCCGAATATTTTTCGGCTCTCAATTGACAATGCAGTGCGTGAATGTGAGAACTTGCTCAAACTCGGCATTTTGGCAATTGACCTCTTTGGAATCCCTGCTGAAAAAAGTGATGATGCACGCGAGGCGTATAATGACAATGGCATCGTGCAGCGTGCCATTCGCGCCATCAAAAAAGAATTTCCTGAGCTTTGTGTGATGACCGATGTAGCGCTTGACCCCTTTACAACGCACGGGCATGATGGTTTGGTCAGTGATGGTAAAATTCTCAATGATGAAACGGTCGATGTGTTGGCAAGAATGGCACTTTCACATGCCGCTGCAGGCGCAGATTTTGTAGCGCCAAGCGATATGATGGATGGTCGTGTCGGAGCGATTCGCGAAGAATTAGATGATAACGGCTTCATCAATGTCGGCATTCTCTCTTACTCGGCTAAGTATGCTTCAGCATTCTATGGACCTTTCCGCGATGCGCTGAACTCTGCACCAAAATTTGGCGACAAAAAAAGTTACCAGATGAACCCTGCAAACTCAGATGAAGCCCTTCGTGAAATCGAACTTGATATCCAAGAAGGCGCCGATATTGTGATGATTAAGCCCGCACTGGCTTATCTGGATGTCGTGCGGCGCGCAAAAGAAACCTTCAATGTGCCGATTGCCGTCTATAATGTCTCAGGCGAATATGCAATGGTCAAAGCCGCACATGCCAACGGCTGGATCGATGGTGAGCGTGTGATGATGGAAATGCTGCTTTCAATGAAGCGTGCCGGCGCAAGCCTGATTTTCTCATACTTTGCCAAAGAGGCAGCAAAATTACTTTGAAGAGGTGTAGCGAAGTAACTATGGAAGTAGGAGAGTATTTCGGCATAAAAGTCTTACTGAGCATTCTTGGTGTAGAACTTGTCTTAACACTTGCGCTGGCAGTACTGCAACTAAGGCGCCAGAAACAAGTGTCGCCCTATCCGCTGCTTGGTTGGCTTATCACAGGCGGACTGTGCTCAATTGGTGCAGCCCTGACGCTCTTGCAAACGCACGATTTGTACTATGCCTCGCAGGTACGCAAGTGGCCAAGCGTGGAAGGCATTGTGCTTGAAGCGCAGATAGAAGGCAAACGCGGGTTTGTGCCAAAAGTCGCCTACGAGTATCGTGTAGATGGAGTAACCTACACTGACAAAAAAGAACTGTTTTCACCGCAGTTTGGTGGCAAGGATACCCGACGACAGTCGTCGCAGAAAATCATTGCTGAATATGAAAAAGGTAAATCCATTACCGTCTACTACAACCCGAAGCGCCAGCAGAATCCGCTGTAGAAATCGGTGTAACTTGGGCGACATTTATCAAACTTGGTGTGGGCGTGCTGCTCTTTGCAGCATCTGGATTCTTAATACTCTACAAAATCGCGCAACTTCTTTTGCTGAAGCGCACTGTGGCACAAACTCAGACCACAAAACCATTGCCTTGACCTCTATCACGCCTCAGAGCCAAAGGACTTTGTGCAAAAAGCAAAACATTTGTAAATTCAATGAGCAGTATATCGGGGTCAGTCTGGGAAAAATCGGACTGACTTTTGTGTTTTCTTTGCCCGTTCCAAAACAACTCTGGTCGGGCATATTTTTTCACAACGCTAAACTGGACCTGATTATGGCAGAAGCGATTTATCTTACCATAGATGGCTACAAGCGCTTAAAGGAAGAGCTCGATAAACTCAAAAATGAAGAGCGCCAGCGTGTCTTAGAAAAAGTGGCGGAAGCGCGCTCGCATGGCGATTTGTCTGAGAACGCTGAATATGACGCTGCTAAAGAAGAGCAAAATCAACTTGAACTCAAAATCAGTACCTTAGAGCGCAAACTCTCCATTGCTACCATTCTGGACGAGAAGAAAGTCAAAACCGACAAAGTGTATATTCTCACAACCGCCGTGCTGAGAAATTTGGATAACAATCAGAAGGTCGAATACACGCTCGTCTCCGAAGAAGAAGCAGACATTGAGCAGGGCAAAATCTCGGTCAAGTCACCAATTGGTAGAGCGATTCTGGGCAAACAGGTCTCCGAAAAAGTTGAAGTGAGAACGCCAGGCGGCTTAAAACGGTTTGAAGTGCTGGAAATCAAATTCAAACCCTAATTGCACGACCAAATGGGCAAAAGACAAATCATCATTAAGCCTCAAGACCTTAAGCCAGAGCACGTCGGCGAAGAAGTCAACATCGAGATGAGCGACGCACGTGTCTGGCATGGTTATATCACTGCAATTACAGCCGACGAAGTCAAGTTGCGCGATACACGCCAAAAAGATCACTTGCTAAAGCGCGCAGACATCAAGCGCGTTTTTGCCGAGCGCGTAACGGAATACTAATCCTTGCACAAACGTCGGTTTTCAGTTCTCCTGAAAAACACTTAGCATTGTAAAAACTGAAAACCGACATCACTGCTTTTTATGCGTAAAAAATTTGTTGCTGGCAACTGGAAAATGAATAAAACCGTTGCCGGCTCAATTGCTCTTGCCTCCGAAGTACTCCGACACTTGGGCTCAGACTTAGCTTGTGAAGTGGCACTGGCGCCGACCTTCGTCGCACTTGAAGTGGTTCATCAAGTCATCAAAGGTACCCCCATCAAACTGGCAGCACAAAAATTGCCACTATGAAAACGAAGGGGCTTTTACAGGTGAAATCTCTGCAGAAATGCTCAAAAGCGTAGGCTGCGACTATGTCATTTTAGGACACTCAGAGCGCCGGCAATACTTCGGCGAGACCGATGCAATCATCAATCGCAAGGTCAAAAGGGTGCTTAGTGAATCCATGCACGCAATCTTATGCGTCGGTGAAACTTTAGAGGAACGAGAGCAAAACCGAACAGAAGCAGTCGTTGAAGCACAAGTCAGAGGCTGTCTTGAGGGCGTGTCGGCAAACGACATGCAGCGCGTTGTCATTGCCTACGAGCCGGTGTGGGCGATTGGCACAGGAAAAACCGCTACGCCCGAACAAGCCGAAGAGGTGCACCGCTTTATCCGACGCCTCATTAGCACGATGTATTCAGCAGAAGTGGCAGAAAACCTCACGATTCAGTATGGGGGAAGCGTCAAGGGCTCAAATGCAAAAGAACTCTTTGCCATGCCAAACATTGACGGCGGACTGATTGGCGGCGCAAGTCTGCGAGCAGAAGAATTTGCGCAAATCGTCAAAAGCATTGCCTGAGCTGTCGACTGAGAACTGCAAGCAAGAGAGTTCAGACTCTGCAGGCTAAAAGTCGTGCCAGTATTTCATTGCGCTCATGCGCAATGCGTTTGCCGATAAAGACAAAGATGGAACTCGAGCCGCTTTTTCTGAAGTCTTCGTTTTGCAAACTCTCGTAGTCGAAAGTGTATCTGCCCGAAGCAAAGTTGAAAATTGTGGGGTTCTGCATTTCAACAAAATTTACAACCCCTTTGACTCGGTAGTAGTGTCGTGGAAGGGTAGCCAAAAATTCCTCGAATTTTCTTTGTACAAAGGTTTCGCTGCGCTCAAACGCAAAGGTTTCAATTTCATCGACTTCTAGGTGGTAACTCTCCGCACCATGCTCATGGTCGTGATGATGGTGCGCTGAAGACTCTGTATGAAGAGCTAATGTAAAAGGCATGGCAGGCTCGTGCTGCGATTGTCGAGTGCGCTTTTCTTGCATGCGTCGCTCAATTTCAGCATCATACTGCTTTTTAAGCGCTGCCACTTGCGCTTGCAATTCCTCTCGTAGCCCAACATGCTTCGGAGCAAAAATAAGCTCGGGCGGAATGCGCCCTTGCACGGTTCTAAAAATCGGGGCACGCTCGTTCATCTTGCGAATTAAACTCTCGGCTTTGAGCAGGGCGGATTCTGAGCACACATCGACTTTATTGAGCGCAACAATGTCGCTAATCGTAAGCTGGATTTCTGCAACCAGATTCTCCATCAAGTTTTCTTCCAAGCGCTCAGCATCGGCAACAGTGATGATTGTATCCAAAATCAGTCGCTGATCATTCGCAAGCATCATAAAAATTGAAATTGGGTTAGCAATGCCAGTTGTCTCAATAAGCAAAACCTCGGGTGTAACGCCTGAAAGAATGTCCGTAACCGCGTTGGAAAAATCTCCAGAAATGGTGCAGCACATACAGCCTGCAGTGAGTTCAGAAATCGATACATTCTGTGTTTTGAGAATTAGAGTGTCGACGCTGACCTCGCCAATTTCGTTTTCAATGAGCGCGACTTTACGGTCTTTGAGCGAGGTCTCAAGCAAATGCTTGATGAGCGTGGTTTTACCGCTACCCAAAAAGCCCGTGATGATAATCGTTGGGATTCGTTCTTGTTGCATAACACTTTCAAATTTTAAGCAACATAGCAAAATTTGTTGTAAAACGCTTGTGCAAAGCGTATTTTCACGGCGTTTTTTTGAAAAAATTTTCGATAACTTATCCTAACACTCATGTTTGAGAGCATTCGCGCGCAAGACCCCGAACTGTTTGCTGCTATACAAAGCGAGCTCGATAGGCAAACCGAAACTATTGAACTCATTGCGTCTGAAAACTTTGCAAGCCGCGCTGTGATGGAAGCCTCGGGCTCTGTGATGACCAACAAGTACGCTGAAGGCTATCCAGGCAAGCGATACTATGGCGGCTGCGAGTTTGTCGACATAGCCGAAAATTTGGCGCGCGAGCGTGCTAAAAAACTCTTCGGTGCCGAATACGCTAATGTACAACCGCATTCTGGCTCAAATGCTAACATGGCGGTTTTCTTTGCCGTGCTCAAACCCGGCGACCGCATCTTAGGCTTCGATCTCACGCACGGCGGACACCTCACACACGGCTCACCTGTGAATTTCTCAGGCAAACTCTATGATGCACATTTCTATGGCGTAGAGCAAGACTCGGGCAGAATTGATATGAACAAAGTTGCCGATAAAGCACGAGAAGTAAAGCCCAAACTGATAATTTGCGGCGCTAGCGCCTACTCACGCGATTGGGATTACAAAGCATTCCGAGAAATTGCCGATTCGCTGGGAGCATTCTTACTGGCTGACATTGCTCATCCTGCTGGACTCATTGCGACAGGGCTACTCAATAATCCGCTGCCTTACTGCCACTTTGTAACCACAACAACACACAAAACGCTGCGAGGACCACGTGGCGGAATGATTCTAATGGGCAAAGACTTCGAAAATCCGTTCGGTATCAAAGTCAAAACCAAAACGGGCGAGCGCTTGAAGATGATGTCAGAAGTTCTGGATACAGAAGTCATGCCCGGTGTGCAAGGCGGACCGCTGATGCATATCATCGCAGCAAAAGCAGTAGCTTTCGCTGAAGACTTAAAGCCAGAATACAAGGACTACACCGAGCAAGTTCAGCGCAATGCCAAAGCCATGGCAGCAAAGCTTATGGCAATGGGCTACCACGTCATTTCTGGCGGTACAGACAATCACTTAATGCTGATTGATTTGCGCAATAAGAACATCAGTGGCAAAGACGCCGAGCATCTCTTGCATAAAGCAGGCATTACACTTAACAAAAATATGGTGCCGTTTGACGATAAAAGCGCATTTGTAACCAGCGGAATTCGCATCGGCACACCAGCGATGACCACGCGCGGATTCAAAGAGCAAGACTTTGAAGAAGTCGCAGAACTTATCGATCGCGTGATAACAAGTGCAAACAGTGCGAGAATCGAGCAAGTCTGTACGGAAGTGCGCCAAGAAGTAAAAGAACTCACGGCAAAATTCCCACTCTACGACTTTACCGCTGTGTGAAGTCTCTGTCATAGAAGCGACAAAGTATGAGCAGAATAAGTGCCATGCTTAGCGTGATGTGGTCTTGCACCGCAATTGTAGCAAGCACGCTTGCGCAAGAACATAGCAACGGGAAAGTTTTAATGATGGATAGACCAGAGTTGCAAATTGATACACTAACAAAGACGATAACGCTGAGCGGCAGAATCTACCCCAGCAAGTTCAATGCGTGGACAAGTTGGACGAAACATCATCATTTTATTGTCTGGAAAAAAGGCAGAGCTGCACACAATGCGCTGATTGAAACAGATGCAAGCGATGAAGATGTCTTAGATGCGCTGCTTTCAATTGGTGCTGTGCCAGGAAACAATCTCACAGTGGATACATGGGAAAAGCGCGCGGAACTCTCAAGCCCAGAGCCTGACAAGCATGTAGAAGGCTCGCTGATCGATGTAAGTGTAGCTTGGCAAGGACAAAGTCCGATAGGAGCAGCGGAAATTTTCGAAGATAAATTTGGCAAAGGCTTTCTTTTCAGGTTTGGCGGACATCGTGCCTGATACCCGTTTGGAAATCAGGCTGCGTTGTATGTTTGCAAAGCTGTCCCGGCGGCAGAGTAAGCAATGCAAACTATACGATGCGCGATTACCACTATGCGCGCTCGAAATTTGAAGTCAGAAAAGAGCGTTTGCCCAAGGATGGAACACCAGTGCAAGTGAAGTTGAAGTTGCGCGAGGAATAGAAAAGGCTCAGAGCCAGCCGACTTTTTTTGCCCATTCAATTGTCTCTGCAACGCCTTGCTCAAG
The DNA here is from genome assembly GCA_002763895.1 of [Chlorobium] sp. 445. Classification (NCBI taxonomy): domain Bacteria; kingdom Pseudomonadati; phylum Chlorobiota; class Chlorobiia; order Chlorobiales; family Chloroherpetonaceae; species [Chlorobium] sp. 445. Next base: position 12,428 of record NSLH01000030.1, on the reverse strand, counting down.
CGTAGTTTCAGGCTTGTAGCCGAAATGTGATTTGGCTTTCTCAATTGAGCATGTCCAGTAGCATTGCGCGCCCTCGATAGCTTTCTCGCGGTTGATGATAGAGACTTTGCCTTGTGCGTTCGAGAAAGTCTCGTTGAGTGCCGCAACGCCATAGACAAGCCAGTCGGGCAAGGTCAGCGAAATCACGAAAGATTTGCCAAGCGCTTTCTTAGCAGCATTGCCCACATCATCCCAAGTGTAGCTTTCTTCCGAAGCGATAAAATAAGTCTCACCGATAGCTTGCTCACACTCAGCAGCCAAGCGAATACCCCGCACAAGGTCGCGTGCATGCACGATGCTAAGGCGTTTTTCGACACCGAAGCCAAACTTCGGCACAATGCCAGTTTTGACGGTTTTGAAAAACTCCAACATGTCTTTATCGCGCTGACCATAGACAACGGATGGACGGACAATCGTAATGGGCAAATCATTCATGAAGTTTTGGCAGATAAGTTCAGCTTGCAGTTTTGTGCGTCCATACATTGTGAGCGGCTTGCATGGTGAGCGTTCATCGACAGGGCTATCAGGTGCAGGCGAAGGACCAACAGCCGCTTGAGTAGAGATGTGCAAAAACCGCTTGATGTTCGGCGCGGCAACTTTGACAGCTTTAAGCAAGTTTTCTGTGGCTTCAACATTAGCTTTGTAGAATTCTTGCTCGGTGCGCGCTTTGGTCAGCGCCGCTGAGTGAAAAATGTACGCTGCACCTTCAACTGCACGTTGAAGCGTGTCGGGTTGGCTGTAATCGCCTACGACATACTCTACAGGCAAATGGCTAAGGTTATCTTTTGAGCTTTGCGTGCGCGTGAGTGCACGAACCGTGTAACCGCGCTCCAAAAGGTGTTCGACAAGCCAACTGCCTACAAACCCAGTTGCGCCTGTAACTAATGCAATGTCTGACATAGCAGGTTAGAATTGAAAGAAACGAATAGAAAGCCTTAGATGAAGCTAACCATGTTCGAACGCTGCTGGTCTGCAAGTCGAAGCTTTTGCTGATGCAAATTTATCAAAATGTAGTGCAACTTGTGTTACTTTTGCAGTTATCATGCACTGCTAGAAAGTTCGGAAGCAACAAAATCTTAATGCTGAAAAAATTTTGAAAATGAAGAAAAGTTCAATACCTTTGGCGCAATGTTCTTGCTAAGCAAAAGCAAGCTCAGAGATATTCCACAGGTTCAGGTTTATACCTGTATGATATCACCCAAAATCTTCGTAGCTTGTCGTAAAAACAAAACACAAAGCGCATTAGTCAAGAGCGCTTGACTTTCATTGTCAATGCGTTTTTATATTGCAGCTTGTAGTGTCTCAAAGCCCCAATATACTCTAGACTTTATTTGCAAGGCAAGAAGTTGCAGGTGAAACTGTTGCAAAACCGTAACAACTAAAAGAGGCTGACTTTGAAAGTTACACGACATATCCTTTTGGCTGTTCTGCTGTGCATAATTTCTATTAAGGTTCAAGCGCAAAGTGGTATCATTACGAATGCGCTGCCGCCTAGTACGCTCCTAATCAGTGATCGAGAGTTTCTGAACGATCTTTTAGCAAAGGATCGTTATCTGGCGCTTGCCTATGAAAATTTGGTTACACTCTCGGCGAATTTTCAGAAAGAGCCGCCGACAATTGAGCGTCTACGCGCCATCCGTATTGAAGGTTTTGGGCATTTGGAAGGAGAGCAAGGTGAATTCCACAATTTCCAAACCAAAGCAGAATATGAGCGCTTCTATCAGTTCGCACGCTATCAAAGTGTGCGCAATGAACTTAATGCATATAGAAAGACTCTGTTAGCCAGTGCACCACGCTCAACACTCGAAAAAGCCCTGCGTCTCGATCTGAAAAGTGCAACAGTGCGCTACGAAAAAGGTGACTATCCAACAGCAAGACTCTACTTCGAAGATATCTACGAGACCTATAGCCCATACTTCAGAAACCTTGATGATGTACTCTATCTTCAAGCAGAGTCGAACTTTGCAATGAAAGCGTTTGTGGAGGCAAAAAAACTCTATGAGCAATTGCTGCTCACGTTTCCGACATCGCAGTATGCGCCCTATGCTGTGCAGCGTGTGCTGTTTGTGAGCTATGTCTATAACGACGCAAAGCAGTTCCAGAGAGATTTTCGCAAGTATAAGCCCTACCTTAAGCTGGAAAATGAGCAGGACTTCAATACTTTGCTCATTGCAGGAACGATGGACTATCGCAATCAGCAATACGCTCGTGCCATTGAGACGCTCTCGCAAATTCCAGATCGTGCGGAAGCTAAGCTAATGGCGGACCTTGCAATGGGGCTTGCGCATCTTGAACTCAAAGAGATAAACGAAGCAGAAAAGAAGTTCCGTAAAATTTTAGAACAACCATATTTGCCTTGGGATACAAAGCTCAAAGAGGTCAGAAATGCTGCTGCGATTCAGCTAGCGCACATTCACTATGTGAAAGGTACGAAATTTTTAGATGAAGCACGACGGTTTTACACTGGTGATGAGAAAGAGCGTGCTCAGGCAGACTCTGCGCTGCAAGCAGACTTGCGCGAACAGGTGGCAGGTCAACAAATTAGTGTCTATCAAAGACAGTTGATTGAGATCCTGAAAAAAATAGAAGTGCAGGATACCTCAGTAGTCAGTCTTGGCAAAAAGTTGGAAAGCGAAATTTCCGCTGTTTCTACTTCTGAGCAAGAATTGCGACGTTTTAATGAGGAGTTGAGACAACAAGCTCAAAATCTGGATGCTGCAAAGGAAGGCATTGACCGCATTAGAGAGGAATTGGCGGCTGCGCAAGAGGAAGGGCGCTTAGCGGCTGAACAGATTGAACGAATGAGAGCAAAACTTGCGCGCGCCCAAAGAGAAGTGCTCTTCCAACGCTTTAATCTCTACCGCAACTTTGCCCTTGCTGAATTTGCCATAGCAGAACACTATTTTAACGAAGTCAGCCGAGGTAGCCCGGACAAAGACCTTGCAGAATTAGGGCGACTTTGGACACAGTTTAAGACGGGTAAGTATAGAGAAACCAGAGCTGAGATTGAGGATTACTTCAAGAAGTTCCGAATGTCGGAAAATCTCTATCAAGCCATGTTCCTTGCAGGCTACATGACACAAGCAAAGTATCCACAAGACCCGAACTACGCTAGCAAGGACTATAACTTTGTGTTCAATGGTTACACGGCACTCCAGTATGTAGAAAAATTCCTTGCAAAGAAAGCACAACTGAGGCAACACCTTCTAAATGTGCAGTTGGTTGCTGCCTCATCCAACAATCCAAGCGAAGTTGCGGCGGCTACTGAAATAAGTAATGATATCACCAGAGCGATTGAGTTACTTAAAATTGATCGACGCGCAGTTATTGGCTCTGAGACGGGTTTGGTGGCAGACGAGCGAAAACCAGCGTTAGAAGAACTGGCAAACAAACTCAGTGCAGCATCGGGAGCTGGTAACTCGACCATAAAAAGATCGGCTGATGCAGCAAGTACAGCGATAAAGCAAATTCTGGAACTTGCAACGCAATCCGTCTCAAATGAAACACGGCTCTTTCTGACACATGCACCGCTTCTGGTAACTGGAGAACTTTCGGACTACCGCAAAAACTTGGAGTTCTACAAAAAGGTTGCGCAAGAGGAAGTTGTTCGTGCTGAAGAGTTGATTGCGCGATTGCAGTCAGCATCTAATGTGAGTGATGCACGTCAGCAACTGCTGAGTAGTTACTACTTGAACACCGCAAAGGCGTTGCGCACCACAGCTAGCGCAATTTTGACAGCGCTCCATCAAAAAGAGTTTTTTGGTGAAGAAACCATTGAGCGTGCAGGCACAGTTGGACAATATGCAGTTAGTGCGCTAACTTACGACGAAGTAAAGAAACGCAGAGATCAGGTCAAGGCTTACGAAAAGGTTGTTGGCTACTTCAAGACATCCGTCAAAAAGAAGATTAGCCAGTTAGAACTCTTCTTAGAGCAAATCAAAAAAGAAGAGCAAGGCACCGCCGTCATAGTGGTAACCAAAGCAGATCTCTTGCAAAAAGAGTTTGAAGAAGTACTAAACGATTTCAGAAAAGCGTTTTTCATCGGCACAGACTATCTGAAGCTATCGCGTCAATCAGAGCAGAAGAAAGTGCTGCTGCCGTAGGAAATTTCAGATTCTGTTGTAATTTCAGCAATCCTAACAAAACTAAACTACTATCTCTCGGAGGCTAAAATGGCAAAAAAGAATAAGGTGTTTCTTTGGGCAATTATTATCTTGTCAACGATTGTATCGTTTGCGCTGTATTACGGAGTTTTTGGTCCTGCACCTAAAGGATCTTTGTTGCATAACCTGTATGAGGGCGGTCCGCTTGTGTCAGTGCTTATGGCAAATCTCTTGATTCTCATTATCGTGGTAACCGAGCGCGTGATTGCTTACAATAAAGCAAATGGTAAAGGGAATCTGGAAAAACTTCTTAAAGAAGTCAAGCAAGATTTGGAAAGAGGTGCAATCAACGAAGCGCTGCAAAAGTGTGAAAAGCACAACAGTGCAGTGTCGACCTCAATTATGAGCGGCTTGGAACGCTACCGTTCGCTCGATGAAGTGGAGCCGCGCTTCAATGCTAAAATTCAAGAAGTGCAAAAAGCTATCGACGAGGCGGCTAACTTTGAATCTGCACAGTATGAGACGAACCTCACACCAATCAAAACGATTGCGACCATCGCAACGCTGATCGGTCTGATGGGTACAACAATTGGTATGATTCGCGCTTTTAACGCACTTGCTGAATCAGGCGGTACGCCAGACCCGGCGAAGCTCTCAGGTGCTATCTCTGAAGCACTCTACAACACTGCCGGCGGTCTTTTTGCTGCTATCTTGGGTACAGTGGCTTATAACTACTTCAAAGCTGAGATCGACAGCTTCACCTACTTCATTGATGAAGCAGCCTTTGAAGTGATTCAAACCCTGACAATCTCACGCCGTAATCTTATTTCGGAACGTGAGCGTGCACAGTAAAAGACAGTGAGACTGGTGAAGGGCAAGTATAAAACCCTCTTGCCCTTCAAAGCAAAACCTAAACAGAGACGAAACGGATATGAACTTCTTCGGATTTTTTATGCATGGCGGCGATGAAATCGACCTCGCCCCACTCGTGGATATTGCCTTCTTGCTCCTCACCTTCTTTATGATGACTACGGTGTTTAGAGCGACGGATAAAATTCAAGTTGAGACACCGCAATCTAATTCTGCAGCAAAAGAACCTACGAAACGCTATGTCATCGTGACGGTCTCTGACAGCACAGATAAGCATGACACGCAGGTGGTTGTAAATATGGACGAGTACAAAGTGCGTGTTATTGCTTTTCAAGGTACGCCCTATGAGCGCGAAGCAACAGGCACAGATGGTGTGCTGCTGAAGGACTGGAGGAAAGAACTCTATGAAATTCTGCTGCGTGCACGTCAAGCCGATCCAGGTCAGACCATTGTACTGAAGGCAGATAAAAATGCGAAGTTTAGCGTTGTCAACGAAGTGATGATTAAAATGAAGGAAGTAAAGTTCGATCAGGTTCAGATGATTACAAAAATGGAGCAGTAAATGGCAAAAGATGAATTGCATAACTAACTTCTTGGAGAACAAAAAATGGCTGAGGCAACTAGCGATAAGGGACGCACTATAAAAATCAACATGCGCGAAGGAAAAACTAATGCGCAAGCCCGAAAAATCAAGAAGTATAACGAGAAAAGCGATGAAACGTCCCATGTCGACCTTGCACCGATGGTGGACATTGCGTTTCTGCTGCTCACGTTCTTTATGCTTACCACATCGTTTGCGAAACCTAATGTGTTTCAGATGGGATTGCCCGAACCTCCAAAACCAAATGCAGCACCAAGTGCAGTTGATCCGAGGCTGATGCTAACGCTGCAGGTGTCCAAATCAGGTAAAGACGGCGTATTTATGCTCAGAGGTATCGAGAAAGAAGGCAATCAGCCAGCCTATACGAAGTTTGAAGAGGTGCGTGCAAAAGTACAAGCAATCCGCGATGAGATACAGAAGGACCCAAACCTGAGCAAATATGATGTGGTAACAGCAATAAAAATTCATCCTGATGCAAAGTATGAAGATATGATTGAAGTCATGAATGAGGTCTTCGATGCCGGCGTGCGCAAGTGGGCAACAGTAGAACTTAAGCCCGACGAGGCAAAGAAGCTCGAGGAACTCGAAGAGAAAGTGAAGAAGTGAAGTCAGACCCTAGATTGCTGCAATCAAACAAAGAAAAAAATGAAAACAAGAACAAGTGAACTCGGCTCGCAGGTTGTGCTAAGGTGGTACGCTGAGAAGCCTTTTGCATATAAGATCCGCGAAGAGTATCAGAAGCGAATGACGATTGGCTTCATACTTGGCACATCACTCTTTGCCGCTGCGATTTTATCCTATTTCATCTCTGGAGCGCTGTCAGGAGGCGAAGTGATCGAAAAGCGTAAACCCGTAGTGATCAATGTTGCTGCTGATCCACCACCGCCACCATCTGAAGTACAAAAACAAGATGTGGCTGAAGCAAACACAGGTGGAGATATTGGTGGGGAATCTGTTGTAACTTCAAGCCAAGCGGCAGCAGTCTCCGAAGCGGTCTCAGCTGGTGTGGAAGCTGCCTTAGGTGAAGCGCTGGCGTCAGGATTACTGGCTGAAGCAGGTTCAGGTATTCCCACTGCAATGGAAGGTGCAACTGGCGATGCCGGGTTTTTAGGTAGTACATCAGCAGGTGGATTGAGAGGTTTGGGCTCAGTAGGAATTGGAGGGCTTGGAAGCACTGGCCTCGGCGGTGGCGATGGTTCAGGTATCGGATTCGGTGGACAAGGTGCTGGTAGTGGATTGAGCGGACCCGGTAGTGCATCAGGATTAGGTGGCGGTAGCGGCAAAGGCTTAGGTGTGGGACGATCAGGCAAACTGGCACTCAACACAAATTTTGCTAAACTTAATGTGGGCTCGGGCGGACGAAGCAAAGAAGAAATTGCAGCTGTCATCAAAGCTAACCAGTCCGCTGTGTACGCATGCTACGCCGAAGCCCGCCAATCTGGTGACATCAAAGGTAATATGGTGATTCGCGTTCTCATTGCCCCAGACGGTGCCGTACGTGATGCACAAGTTGTCAAAACCTCTATCGCAAACCAGAATATGCAGAGATGTATCGTAGGAAAGATGCGCCGCATGAAGTTCAAAGCGATTAGTAGCAGTACAATCCAGCAGGTCGATATTCCCTACGATTTCAGCGATGCAGAGTAAAAGAGAAGTATCATCCAGATATCCCAATCAACAGGAAGGCACCCCTCTCTTGGAGAGCCTTCCTGTAATTGAAACAGCCATAACTGGAAAAAATTGCTAAGGCTAAATCCAAAGGCTAGATGAGAAAATCGTGTCGTAACATAATTATGCTGCAAAAGTTGTATTTCTCTTGTCTTGCTGCACTCGTGCTTTTCTTGCCTCCCATAGCTGAATCAAAAGAGAAAAGCAAAGAGCCTATTGATACCGCTAGAGTAATGGCTGAACAAGAGCGGCTGGTGGTCCTTTCCAGTATGGTCCCAAAGAATTTTCTGACGGCAAAAACAGGTGATGCAGTAACCGACAACATTTTCTCTAGTTACACTGTCCCTCAAATCCAAGTGATGCTAAGCGAATACGAGAAAAAACTCGAGCGCAGCAAGGTCCAAAAACAACGTATCACGGATATCGGCTTGGAAATTGGGGAGCAATTTCTCAAGATATTTCCCGACAGCAAGGTAATTGACGAAGTGGCTATACGCTATGCAGACTTGCTCTATGAAAAAGTCTCGGATGAGTTCTATGGCAAATACGCCATATACACTGAAGAGCTGCGTAAGTACCTCAGCTCACCTGAGTACGAGCAATATGTGATTGCAGAAGCACGATACGATTCTATTGCAGCCGCTGGAGGAGACACCATACGCAATCCACGACCGACACCTCCGCCGGGTCGACCAATTGCACCCGATCCGCAGCTCGATCGTGTAATTGCCCTTTATGACAAAATCATCAACGATATGCCTGAAAGCCCATATGTCGTTGATGCTATCTATAATAAAGCCTATATCTTGGGCGAGCGGTATGGTGACTACCGTGCCCTAAGAAACCTCAGCGCACGCGACATTAGACAACGCAAAGAGGAAGCGATTGCACTACTTCAGCAACTGATACGCAAATACCCCGATAGCCGCTACACGACTGATGCCTATGTGCTCATCGGTGAGTATCTCTTCAGTGCGCCAAACCGAGAACAGCCTGCTAAAACGCGTGAAGCTATACCCTACTATCGAAAAGTGCTTGACCTAATTCTCAAAACTGGTCAGCGCTCTGAATACTACAATCAAGCACTCTATAAGTTAGGCTGGTGCTACTTCCGACTGGAAAATTATCCAGAAGCCGTCGCCTATTTTACTCAGCTCATTGAGGATATTGAGCAAGCTGAAGAAATCTTCAGCGGCAAAATTATGCCCGACTACATTCGCCCCGACATGAAAAAGGAAGCAATTGAGTACATCGCCGCTTCCTTTATAGAAGAACAAAATCGGATTGACCGAAGCAAAACCGCAATTGAGCGCATTGATAAATTCTACTCTGCGATGCCGCCACGTCGGTACATTCCCCTTGTCTATGAAGAAGTAGGCAAAAAGTATGAAGAACTGTTGGAAAGTGCGGAGAAGATCAACGAAGTTTGGATGGCGCTGCTGAAAAGATTCCCTAATTATGAGCGCGCACCCTTCATTGCAGATAAGGTAATTTACCAACTTAACTTGGTAACGATAAATGGTGAAAAGAAAGAAAAAGAACTTGAAGAGGCTGAGCAAAAACTTTATGAAGAGAGAAAAAATCTTTTCTACAACTACGGCAGAAAGAGCAAATGGTATGCGGATATGAAACGCCGCATCCAAGCGCAAAATCTGGGCATTCCGTTAGATTTCAAAGATCAAAGTGTATTCACGACAGGCTTCGACCCAAGAACATTAGAGTATGCAGACAGTATCTCTAAAGTTGCACTGTTCCAGAATATTGTCTATGCAATTAGCTTCGCACGGTTGCTCGATGGCGAGTTGCCACTGCCACTCGGAAGAGAGTATATGCAGCCGAACATTCCTGACCTGAAGCGCGCTAAGATGTTCTATGAGCAAGCTGTAAAAGATATCGAAAATTACACGGAGATCTTCTCGCGCTACGACTCCACTGCTTACATGGCGCAGTTCCAACGCTCCCTGATCTTGGATTTTAAGCTCAACCGTCCAAAAGAAGCGCTTCCGGGTTATCTTAGCGTCGCCAAAAACTTTGCGTGGGATTACCACCGAAAAGAAGCTATCGGAAACGCCTACGCTATCATTGATTCAATTGCACGCGCCGAAAAAATTGGCTTTTACACACCAGGCATTGATACCACGGCAAACTTTTCAGGCAAACGCGACTCACTGAAAACCGACGAAAAGACATTTTTGGAGATTGTCGATACTTACATTCGTCTCTTCCCGCACGATTCTATCAGCGTCAATGGGATCAAGCAACTAGCGGATTTCTACATCGCCAAAGGATATGTCGATGAGTACAAAGAAGTTAACTCGCGCTTGGCACTCTACTACCCCATTCAGGAAATCTACCCGGGGACACTTGTCAATCTTGCCGCAAACGCATACGAGCTTAAAGATTACACGCGAAGTGAGCAAATTGCAAAGGCAATTTACTACGGACGACGCACAAAAGATCCCAAAGATGCAGAGCGACGAGCCTACGCTTATCGCTTGATCGGTAGTTCTATTGACAAGCGCGCACTGTATTATGTCGGCAAAGAGAACTACTACGCCGCTGCAAAAGAATATGAGCGCATCACGAAAGAAGTGCCGAAGTGGGAAGAAGCAGACAAAGCCGCACGCAACGCTGCATTCTACTATGTTAAGGCGGGCAGGACTGAAGAGAGTGTCAAAATGAGTAACTACCTCTTTGAGAACGCAAACGACCCCAAGTTTAAGGTTGAAGCGCTCAAAGATATTACATTTGCCTATGAACAAGCTAAAAATTTTGATAGCCTTGGCTCATCGTTAGAGCGACTTTATGAATTTGTGAAAACAGACTCTATAGACCTTGCAGAAGATGCACTCTATCGCGCAATTCGCGCCAGAATGGCTGCAGAGAACTGGAAGGAAGCAATTCGCGTCTCCGATAAGTATCTTGGAAAATTTGATACCACGCGCCGTGGCGATGATGTTGCCTTCAATAAAATCGACTTGAATGTCAAAGATGGGAGACCAGAAGGTGTCTTCGAAGCCTATGGCGCCTATGCTGATAAATTTGTCAACAAACCTCGCAGCGTCTTAGCCTACTTCAAGCGTGGCGAAATCTTGGAAGAACGTGGCAATATCGAGGGAGCAAAGGTCGAATTTACGAAAGCTACAGACCGCTACTATGAACTTGCCAAGAAAGATGAAAAAAATACGAAAGCGGTCGCAGGTATTTCTGTCAGCGAAAGCATGTTTCGTCTGACCAGATACTTGCTTGATGAGTACAAGAAAGTGGGGGTTGGTGTAACCCTGAAGCCAAGTGCATTTGTTGCACCACCAAAACCAAAGAAGCAGCGTGAGCAACCCACACGCCTCACCGCACCAAAGAAGCAAACCACGGCAAAGCAAAAGCCAGCTGATAAACCAGCACCGCCGCCAAAACCAAAAGAGCGAGATGTAGTGTATGATACGACAGCGAAATATGCGCTGAGAAGAAAAATTGAAAAGAATATCCTTGAGCTCTATAAGCTCGGCGGCTATCGCTCTATCGATGCGCTATACAACGCAGGATTCGTCGCTGAAAATCTGGCTGACGCATTTAGCAAGATTCCTGATACGCTCGCCTCTATTCGAGATCCAAAAACAGGTAAAGGCATTATTCCCGCAAAGCTAACCACTAACCAGGTGCAGGCTAATGTGGATGCAGCCGCTTTCTACGAGCGTGCGGGGAACGACTACGCAAAAACTTTCCAAGATCTCAGTGCTGCAAGAGGAGACTTTGAGAAATCCGCAAAAGACCTCGACTCAGCCAAGAAAGCGTTGCTCAACCCGAATGATTCTGCGACAGTTGCGCTCCGTGAAGTCGTGGCAAGTATTGGTAAAGTAACTAACCGTGAGCAAGGAGAACTTGCAATCGCAAAACTTGTTCCACCTACTGAAAAGTGGATTTCAAAAGTCGGCATAAATAACGGCTTGGATGTGCCCGACGATGTCTTCCTTGTAACAATTGATGCAACGACAGAGGTCGCAAAGTCAAAAATTTCTGAGATGTACTACAAGGCAGGTAAGCTCGCCGAAAAAATGTCTATACCTACCTTGCCGCAGAAGCCGATGAAGAAGCTAAGAAAACCTCTCGCACATTCGGAAGAGGAAAAAACAAAATCGTGGTTGAACTCGGCGATGTCGTAGAACTCGTACAGCTCTCACAAATTGCGCAGAGATTTGTCAGACCCGCGGCGGAAATTGCAATCAATACGTACCGACGTGGTATTGAAAAGGCAGAGAAATTAAAACTGCAAAACCAGTATGTCGACATGGCAAGGGCGGCAATCAATGAACTAGCTACGAAAGCCGTCGAACGCAGCGATTCACTTGCTAGAGCCTCAAATGCTTTGTTTGACAAGTTAGATAAGCAATACCGCGAAAAACTCGATAACTTGACGGGTCAGCCAAAAGCAAAGGATATTGTAGACTTTACGGTGCTGGCAGCGAAGATGAACTTTATCATCAAAACGAATTATGAACTGACACTAAGCGCACTTGCTGAATATGGACAAGCCCTGCAATTGCTCAAAGATGCTAACGCACCGCAGAATCGATACAATGAAGTTGCCACGCGCGCCTCTCGCTTTATCTACGAAATGGGTGAAGGCAATCGTCAGCGTGCAGAAATGCTGAAGAGAACAGTGAAACAATGGGATGAACTGTCCAAAGCCAATCCTGACAAGTTCTGGTACTCCGACTACGGCTCGATTAAGTATGAACCTATTGCGAATACCTACCAGCAAAGTGCAGGAGCAATTCTGGCGCAGGTCGTGGCACTGCTCGTAGACTTTGAAATTCAAGATGAATACACCAGCAAATCCTTGCTCTCACTTGGCAAAATTGACCCAACGCTCTCTAAGATTATCGGTAAGAAAGGTGAAACTACAATTACCTCATCTGGTGGAAATGATTGGAAAGTTATCGAGCAAATTGAGCCGGGCAAAGAATACGACTGGTTCAGACGCGACTACAACGATGCGGCTTGGAAACCAGTAGTAGAAAATGACGAAACGCAGCGCTTTAAGTATTTCGTCAGAGAAACCGACACGACCTTTGCCACCAAAGATTTAGATGTGCCAGCAAGAGCTATCTGGTATGAACGCGTTGTGCCCGGTGCGCAACCAGCACCAG
>NSLH01000029.1 GCA_002763895.1 [Chlorobium] sp. 445 | reverse complement strand
AAAGTCAGAATGTCGCCTCGTGCATGTAATGCAGATGATGACGCAGAGTAATCAAACACTGTAGCAAAAAAATGCGCACGGTTCAACTTTTCTCGGTAGGACGAATCCCTTACGATGAAGCCTACATGCTTCAGAAGCTGGTCTTTGAGGGTGTGCGCAAAGAAGAACTGCCTGATACAATTCTGACGGTTGAACACCCGCATGTCTATACTATTGGCAAGCAATCCAATCCAGCCCATCTTTTGTGGGATGAGAGGCGCTTGCGCGAGAAAGGCGTTGCGGTCTTTGAAACAGACAGAGGCGGTGAAATCACTTACCATGGTTTTGGGCAATTTGTAGCCTATCCGATTTTGAACATGAATCACTTCTACAAAGATGCGCACCGCTATTTGCGAGAGTTAGAAGAAGTGGTGATACTGCTGCTGCGTGAATTTGGCATTGAAGCAGCAAGAAAGCAGCATAGCGAGCCGCACAAAAATTACACAGGCGTCTGGGTTGGTGAAGAAAAAATCTGCGCAATTGGCGTCAAGTTCTCAAGTTGGACGACAATGCATGGGCTGGCGCTGAATGTCAATACGGATCTGAGTTACTTTGAAGGTATTGTGCCTTGTGGAATTACAGACAAAGGGGTAACTTCACTCACAAAAATATTGCAACGAGAAGTGCCACTTGAACAAGTCGAAGAGTATTTTACAACATACTTCGGTCAGGTTTTTAAGGTCGATGTGGTGCGCGTGCAGAAGTTAGACACCCCGACTAAAGGCAATCAAACTCTTTCAACCTTTCTTTGAACGTTCTAAGTTATGATTGAATCCAAAGCTGCCAGAAAAAAATCTGCAGACAAAACACCATCCTCAAAAACAAAAAAGAAAAGGTCAGCAAGTAGCGAGCTTAGTAAAGAGCAATTGCTGCGCTATTACAAGTTGATGTTCACGGCGCGAAGTATTGATGATAAGCTCCTTAAAATGCTCAAGCAGGGCAAAGCGTCGTTCCATATTGGCACATCTGGGCATGAAGCTGCGCAAATTGCCGTAGCTGCTCATCTCAAAACGGCTTCCGATTGGTCGTATCCTTACTATCGCAATCTTGCCTACTGCCTCACGATGGGCATGACAATTGAGGATGCCATGCTTGAATTCCTTGCCAAAGAAGAATCCCCGAGCACAGCTGGGCGACAGATGTATGGGCACTTTGGCAATGATAAATTGCGCATTGTCTCACAGTCGTCACCAACGGGCACACAGTATTTGCAAGCGGTGGGCACCGCCATGGGCTGTAAGCGACAAAACAAAGCTGAAGGTAGAAGTGAAATTGTCTATGTCTCCAGCGGTGAGGGCACAACATCACAAGGTGATTTTCATGAAGCTATAAACTGGGCAGCACGTGAAAAATTGCCAGTGCTCTTCCTGATTGAAGATAATGGCTATGCAATTTCCGTCCCGATTAGTGAGCAAACCGCAGGACAGTCAGTCTATAAGCTCACAGCAGGCTATGAAGGACTTATCCGCTACGATGTTGATGGCACAGACTTTTTTGAAGTGTATGATGTAGCAAAAGAAGCCGTAGAACGGTGCCGCAATGGTGAAGGCGCCGTGCTTATCAACGCTAAAGTGGTACGGCTTTTACCGCACTCGTCATCAGACGATCACTCTAAATACCGCACCGAAGAAGAACTTGCTGAGGAGCGCAAGAAGGATTGTCTCTTAAAATACGAGCAATACCTCTTAGAGGAGGGTGTGGTAACGCCAGAAGAGCTCGAGGGGATTCAGACGGAAATCAAGCGTCAGATTGATGAAGCGGCAACATGGGCAGAATCACGCCCCGACCCAAAGCCAGAAGATGTCGAAAAGCACATTTTCAGCAGCGAGCCTGTACCAGTAGAATTTGAAGCCACAGTGCCCAGCGGCGCCCCGATTGTAATGGTGGATGCGATTAACAAAGCGCTCGATGAAGAGATGATGCATAACCCCAAAATGCTGGTCTATGGTGAAGACGTAGCAGGCAGCAAGGGAGGTGTTTTTACAGCCACGCGTGGACTAACGGCAAAGCATGGTAAAGATCGCTGCTTTAATTCACCGCTGGCAGAAAGCTCAATTGTAGGTACAGCAATTGGTTTAGCCGTAATGGGCTACAAACCGGTTGTAGAAATTCAGTTCGGCGACTACATCTTTCCTGCAATGATGCAGATTCGAAATGAGCTTGGCATGATGCGCTATCGCTCCGCAGGTAAATGGAAATGCCCTGTGGTCATTCGTGTGCCTGTCGGCGGTTACATTCACGGGGCACACTATCATTCGCAAAACATTGAAGGCATTTTTGCGCATTGCGTAGGTATAAAAATTGCTTTTCCTTCAAATGCGGCAGATGCCAAAGGCTTGCTCAAGACTGCCTGCCGAATGGACGACCCCGTACTGTTCTTAGAGCATAAGTTTCTGTATCGGCAAGGCTTTGCAAAGTCGCCTGAACCAGATGAGCATTACTTCTTGCCGTTTGGAAAAGCGAAGGTTGTGCGTGAAGGTGAGCATATTTCTGTCATTACCTACGGTGCATTGGTGCAACAAGCGCTCAATGCAGCAAAGAAACTCGAGCAAGAAGACATCAGCGTAGAAGTCATAGATTTGCGCACAATCATTCCGTACGATAAGGATGCAATTATGCGCACGGTCAAGAAAACAGGCAAAGTGCTTGTGGCGCACGAAGATACCTTGACGCAAGGCTTTGGAGCTGAGATTGCTGCATTTATTGCCGAGCACGGCTTCATGTATCTTGATGCACCCATCATGCGCATCGGTGGCTTGGATATCCCTGTGCCATACAACCCTATTCTGGAAGAAGCCGCTCTGCCTAACGAAAAGAAAATACTCGATAAACTTCGATACTTAGCTGCGTTCTGATGCTCTATTTCTAACGATAAAAGACTTCAGAAAAGAAGTAATTAGATTCGGGCAGAATGACCTTCAGGCAGAATTACATGAGTGTATTATGGCGTTATATCGTGTATGGGATAATCGCCTTTGAATGAAATTGTACCAGTCGTCTTTCTCCGTAGCTTCTCGTGCTTTACGGGCTTCAAAGTTGTATGTCCAAAGGTTATGACAAGCACGGTTGTGCATATTTCATTACTGTTAATATCTGATATCTATATAATCTTTCAACTTACCTTCACAGTTGGGATTAATCCATCCACCTGATTGCCAGTTTTTTACAGAGTATCCTTCTGAATCATGCAAGGTTTTTATCCTTAGAGCAAATTGTTGTTTTGCAAGTTTGAAGTCTCTGTCAGTTTTATACTCACGTGTGGCTAATCGCCGGGCGTAATGTAGTGCTCGCCCAAGTTAATAAAAATCTCAGAGTATTTTTTTGCCGCAAAATGCGGTCAAGTGCTTTTGAGACCGATGGTGCAAGTTCAGTGGCGCGAGCATGTGTCATTTTTTGGTCATAATACTCTATCAAAGTCCGTGGATGCACCAAACCGTATTTTGCTGAAAGAATTAGCACATCGAGATTCTTTGGAAAAGCGTGCTTACGCTCAAGTTTTTTGAGCACACGAAAATTGATGCCATCGTAGCGTTTCCAAGCTGACAGAGAGCTCACACTGGAATGCTTACGCTCAGAGCACGACAGTAATAGCAAACGACGCCTAGCAAGTGTAGGTAAGCTTGCCAGCTAAGGTAAGCCTTGTAGCAGAGGCTAGAAAAAATCGTGTCATAGCAACTTTTTTTACTTTCAGGGAAAAGCGTAAGTTCCAAGCGCTTGTGCAACATTTCACATTGAAAAAGGAGGAAGTATGCAAATCTTAAATTCCTACAATGCCCAGAGCGAAACTGGCGAAAAAAATTGACCTCCAAAAACTCCAAGCGGTGATGGCACAGTTCAAACTCAAACACAACGCTGTGGCAATCACCTACTGCCGCAATGAAGTACCGCCCGGCTACGAGCCCATTCAAGATGTGCCCTGCGCGCTGGTGCATCATGCCGACACAGGCAAGCGCGTCTATATTGACCGTAACAACCATGATTGCCTCGTCGGACTCTATCACTTAGGCATGCTGGAGAATGCCAGCGAGTATATCGTCGATGGTATCTACATGACCGATGTGCAGCAGTTCTACACTGTCGAGGCAGCAAAGGCAAACAAACACAACACCGTGAATTTGCCTAAAGGTGAATTCAAAGCTATTGCAGCAGCACCGATTTCAATGGTAGAAGATGAAAGTTTAGTGCATCTGATTATCGTCATCTGTGAGCCGCAATACGCCATGATTCTTGCAGGAGCTGCTTCGACACGCATTGGCAAATTTCCAATCGGAGAGCTGGGTATGAGTGCCTGCTCATCGCTATTCAGTGTGCCTTACGTGGAAAACAACAGTGTCTTTGTTGTAGGCGATGGCGGCGGCAGAATGCACAATCACATTAGCACCAGTG
The DNA here is from genome assembly GCA_002763895.1 of [Chlorobium] sp. 445. Lineage (NCBI taxonomy): Bacteria > Pseudomonadati > Chlorobiota > Chlorobiia > Chlorobiales > Chloroherpetonaceae > [Chlorobium] sp. 445. The sequence goes on along the minus strand of NSLH01000029.1, from coordinate 26,362 downwards.
AAATGTTTGCGTGCATTCCACGAGACCATATCAAGCATCTTTTCGATGTAGCCGATAGCTTCAAGATTACGCCTGCAAAAATGCGCAAGCAAATCCGACCGTCATACTTTGAGCAAAATGCCTACGGTGGCACAAAGAAAACTGCAGCACAAGGATAAAAAGGCGCTTTGCATCGGCTGAGGTGCTAACAGTTAATGTGCTATCAAGCGCGTGAGAAGCGTTGAACAAAAGAGATAGTGTAAGGCTTCTTCGTGAGCTTAAGATCAAAACACATCACCACGACGCAGCCTTGATAGACACGCTCAAAGCCATCTTCGGAAAGTGAGACGGTCTCAATTGGATAGCGCAAGACTGTGGCTTCTTCGGAGGCTTCCAAGCGTGCATGAATGTGTAGCCACTCGTCTTTTAAGCCAACCATTGGAGAGCGCACCTCACCGATGGAGCGCAAGCGTCGATCGTCGAGCGTCGTGCCATCAAAGTAGTAGTAGCGGTCAGGGGCATCACCTGCGAGAAGTCCGTATGCAAATTCTACACCGAAGCGCACCGATAGTTTGTCATCAGAGATGAGGCGCAAGGCGTAATCTACTGCAAACTCCGATTTGCCTTTGGCAAGCGAGATGGTTTTAGAGATTTGAACAAATGCAGTTTTAGCTGCAGTGCGCACCTCGCCAACACATTCAAGCAAGACGGTACGCTTAGCTTTGTTACCACCGAGTTTGACCGAGTAAGGCTTCGTGATAAAATCGCCGAGTTCCGTGGCTTTGTTTTGGTAGAGAGCTTTTGCCGTAACTGAAGCTTCAAAGAAGTGATCGATTAGACTGCCACGCCGATAGCTGTCGTAATAGAGATATTCATCGAGATTAGCTTCCTTTAGCTTTACAATATCGTGAATGCTGGCGACTGTCTCACTTGCCGCATGCGCATGTGAGCCTTTCTTTGCCGCTTTGCGCAGCTGCTGATGATAACCTTCTTCTCGGCGCGTGAAAATGTCCAAAATGTTTTTGCGGGCAGCCTTGTAATCAAGCTCGACAAGTTTGCCACCATCAGAGGGCTTGAAATACAGGCTCAGTTCGTTGGATTTGAGCACCACATCTTCTTGACCATCACGGTCAAAGTCATAGACCGATACACTGACATCGCCCTGCTTATTTTCAATTGCGTCGAGCGCAACTTCGGCATCAATGAGGTTTTGATAAATCGGATGGCGCAAATTGGGCAAGTATGTGCCGCCAAAGACACCATGCCAATATGGGCAATTGCACTGCGCTGCCCAGACTTTATCGAAGACTTTGCCGCTGACTTTTTTGCCTTTCGCTATCAAGGCTTGCGCACGTGCGGAGACTTCCAGCATGCGCTTGTGCATCTGATTAGCTTCAGGATATTTGACCATGAAATTGCGCCAAAAGCCACCGCGCACAAAGACATCGTTGCCATCGAGCAAATGCTTGGCTTTGAGGGTTTCCTCAAACTTCTCGAAAGCAAGATACGACTTGACCGTTGGCAGCGACCAGTGCATCATCTCCGCATAAGACGCATTGGAGAGATAAATTCTGCCAATAGGTTTTAGCTCATGCAAGGCTTCAGCAAAGGTCATCATGCGAATCCAACTGCGGTTTTCATCCAGCGCTTTGAAGAATTGCTCTAACCAGCGGTCTTTGGTATAGACATGCTCGTAAGTATTAGGCCAGACCCCAAACTTTTCACCATCGTCTGCAAAGACCACAAGACGCTGACCGCTCTCATCAGCCACGCTGTGCAAGTACTCCAAAGTCTTCTCAACAGGCTGAAAGGGAATCGTGTAGCGCAGCGTTTTGGAAATGGGAAAAAGGTGTGTCGTATAGCCTTGTTCTTCAGTGATGTAGTAGCCTAAGAGTTGTTCCTCGCTAAGTCCAGCATACTTGAAGTGTGTGTCGTCCAAAATCACATAGCAAATGCCGGCCTGTGCAAGAGGCTTGGTGAGATGTTGTTCCCAGATGCGCTCGGCAAGCCAGAGTCCTTCAGCATGAAAGCCAAAGTGTTTTTTGATAAACTTCGTGAGTTTTTCAATCTGACCGATTTTGTCCTCATCGGGAATGACGGCTAAGATTGGCTCATAGAATCCGCCGCTGATAAGTTCAATGTTGCCACGCTTAACAAGTGCACGAAGCTGATCAAAAAAATCAGGATGCTTTTCTAAAAGCCACTCAAAGAGAATACCTGTATAGTGCTTAGAGATTTTCAAGGTTGGGAATTTCTCAAAGACATCGAGAAATGGCTTGTAGGCACGCTGATAAGCATCCTCGAAGATTGAGTCGAAATTGCCAATAGGTTGATGATTGTGCGTGCCGAAGATGAGATTGATTTTTTTCATAGTGAGCGTGTAGGCTTCTTTTTTAGGCGCAAAGGTAAGGAATTACTTAGATTTTTTTTGACGGCACCATTAGCATTTGAACAAATATGTTTAACGACCTTGCAGTTACGAAGTGTAGTAAAATCCAAGTTCTCTCTGAACGGTTTGAGGCAGTTCAGGCAAAGCCGAACGCGGAATGAGAAAAGTCGAGAGATTGAAAAAATCGGTAAAGATGCGATGAGCGTCAACGGTCTTTTTCAGATACTGATGTCCTGAAGAGCCGCCTGTGCCAATTTTTGTGCCAATCATGCGTTGCACCATCATGGCGTGTTGATAGCGCCAGGTCGTAAAAAGCTCATCGATTTCGATAAGCGTATTGATTAAGCGGAAGGGCTGATGCAAAATCGGCTGCTCACGGTAGAGCAGAATAAGCAAAGCGGCTTGCGTGGCACGATGCGACAGTCGCCGCAGACCTTGCTGGCGTAGGCGCTCGTATTCAGTCTCATCAAGAATAGCAAGGAAGTTGGCTTCTGTTTTTTGCAAGGTCTCAAGTTCGCGTGATTTTTCAGCCGCAGAAAGTGTCGGGTTAGAAAGAATGGTGTTGCGATCGTGCTGTAGCATCTCAGAGACGGCATGCTTGTAGCTTTGCCAAAAATCAAAATTGCCAAATGAAAGAAAGGGCGTTCGTTCTAGCCAGGCTTCAACAAGTTCAAAAAGCGAGGGTTTAGATTCAGAGTGCTTGACCAGCTCTTGATGCTCTGCACGAAGGCGATGGTCATAAGCCGCTTGGTTGAAATTAACACGCAGCTCTCGCTGCAAGCCCAATCGATTTTCAATGAGACGAAACTGCACGCTTTGAAACCCAGAGGCGGGTGAAAGAAAATCACGAAACTCGAGGAAATCAAGCGGCGTCATGGTCTCCAAAATACGGAACTGATCGATCGAGACTTTTTGAATTTCGGTGATGCGCTGCAGGCGTGCAACTGCTACGCCGAGATTTTTTTCATCGACAAACTGGCTTTCGAACATCTCACAGACGGATTCAAGCTCATGCAAAATTTGCTTGAACCATAGCTCGAAGGCTTGGTGGACGATAATGAAGAGCATTTCATCATGGGCGGGTGTGCCAAACTCTGCGCTGCGTAGCACTTGTGCGGAAAGCAATTGCTCTAAGCGAAGGTAATCGGCATAGTATGCAGGTGGATAGGGCTTGGTCATGGCTTGAACGATTTAATTGAGCATAGCATTACGTGCAAACTAAAATGTGATTAGCGTATTTTTGGCGAAATGTCATTGCCGTAAAATCTAACAAAATTTTAGGGGTGAAACGGATAGCAACTTACACTTTGGGTTGCAAACTCAATGCAGCGGAAACCGCAAGTTTAGCGCAAACCTTCTTGAAGCAGGGCTATGTGCTGGTGCCGTTTGGTCAAGAAGCCGATGTAACGATTATCAATACTTGTACGGTTACAGAAAACGCTAATGCGAAGTGCCGCAACATTGTGCGTCGTGCATTGCGTGCTGCCCCAGAGAGTTTCGTAGCTGTCATCGGTTGCTACGCCCAACTCGAGCCTGAAGAGCTTGCCGCAATTGAAGGGGTAGATGTAGTTTTAGGAGCGAAAGAAAAATTTGATCTCCCGCACTACATTCGTGCGCAAAAGAATGAAGAAGCGCAAATTTTTGTCAGCGATATTGACGCTGTCGATACCTTTGGTGTTGGGCACTCGATTGCTATAGGCGGTGCGCAAGATCGAACGCGAGCCTATCTCAAAGTACAAGATGGCTGCAATTACAACTGCTCTTACTGCACGATTCCACTAGCGCGAGGAAAAAGTCGCTCCGAATCAATCGAAAACATTCTGCAACAAGCCAAGATGCTGCTTGATGCAGGCTATCAAGAAATCGTACTGACTGGTGTCAATATCGGCGACTATGGCAATAAGCCTGATGGCTCACGAGGAGATCAAATTTCTTTGAGCTGCTTCAAGCTTTAGACAAACTTCCAATTCCACGTATTCGTATTAGTTCTATTGAGCCGAACTTACTAAGCAGCGAAATGATTGATTTTATTGCTAGGTCGGAGCGCATTGTGCCACATTTTCACCTGCCAATGCAGTCGGGTTCAGCGGAGATTTTAAGGCTCATGCGCCGCCGTTATACCAAAGAGCTTTACCGCACGCGTGTGCTTGAAGTCGTAGAAAAAATTCCTGATGTATGCATCGGTGCTGATGTGATTGTAGGCTTCCCAGGCGAGAGCGATGAGCATTTTGAAGAGACATATCACTTCATTGAGTCGCTGCCGATTGCGTACTTGCATGTCTTCACATTTTCAAAGCGTCCGAACACAGCTGCAGCTGAGGCTATTGACCAAGGCGAGCTAGAAGAAACGCCAAGCAAGGTCAAACAAGCACGAAACCGAAAACTCCAAGAACTCTCATACTTTAAGAAGCGCAGTTTTATAGAACGCTTTTTGGGCAAGAAAATGCTGGTGCTCTTCGAGGATGAATTTTCTGACAATGAAGAGCTTCGCGCAAAACCTCTCCAAGATGACAAATTGTACTGTTTTGGACATACCGCAAACTACTTGCGTGTGAGTGTAGAAATACCAAGCAAAGCGTGGGCAAAAGAAAACTTAGTTGGAAAGTTTAAGTGCGTCACACTCCTTTCACTAGATAGTGAGTTAAATGTTATTGGCACACTTGCAGAAACGGTTTAGTGCTAAACCGTCAAAAACGGTTTTGCAAAACTAAGTGCGCAAAAAGTGTGGTAAGAACTTTTTATGCAGGTTGCGTGTAGATTTGAGTCGTGGCTTCGAATGTGTATCTTGCAAACCAGGTCTTGGAAACAAAAAGTGAAAGGTAGTATGGCAGTATGTGGTTGTCTTATTTTCAACTAAACCGAATGTCTATGATTGGCGCAAAAAAGCCTTTCACTGAAGAGGCAGTGGCAGCAGTGCCGCTCATGCGTTACGATGTGTATTATCATCAGATGCCAGATGGGACGGTCAAGCAAATCAACCCTTTCAATGGTACGGAAGTCTGGTCTGTGCCCGGACGCGGGAGTAAACCGCTGGACAACGAGGCGCCTGAAGCGGTAGAACAACTTGAACCAAAAGAGAAAGAAGATTATTGCTCGTTTTGCGAGACACGCTACTTTGAAACTCCACCTGAAAAGTTCCGCTTGGTTCGTCAAGGCAATAGCTATCAGAAATTGCATCAACTTCCTGCATCACAGTATTTCAATACGAAAGCAGAATTTCGGCGCGTGCCAAATCTCTTCGAGATTGTCTCGCTCGACTACTGGCGGCTGAACTACAATTTCAAGATGACAAAAGCGCAACTTGAATGGCGTGAAAAGTATTTGAGCGAACCTGAAGGCATGAAGCATGTGCTGAATGTAATTGACTACAAACTTTCTAAACTTGGCAGAACCCCTGAGGAAATCAAGGCTACATCAATTGACGAGAAACTCGCCATGGCAGATGCCTTTTTCGGAGGTAGCCATGAACTGATCATTGCAGGGCGGCATCATAAGAGAGGGGCAACAAAAAGCAACGAACTCTTTAGCTCGGGTGAAATGACCCCTGATGAACACGAAGCCTACTTTGTGGCTACTATTGATGCCCTGCGCGATATCTACGCAAACAATCGCTATGTGCGCTATGTGAGCGTGTTCCAAAATTGGCTGAAGCCGGCAGGAGCATCATTTGATCACTTGCATAAGCAACTGGTTGGCTTAGATAGCTGGTCAATCTCGATTGAAAATCAAGTGCAAATGGTGCGAAACAATCCTAATGTCTTCAATGAGTATGGACCAAACCTTGCTATTCACTACAACCTCGTCTTTGCCGAAAACGACTATGCTATTGCCTACTCCGCAATTGGGCATCGCTTCCCAACCATTGCAATTTATTCCAAAGCAGCTCATGCGCGTCCACAAGACCATACAGCTGAAGAACTGCGTGGCATGAGCGACTTGGTACATGCCTGCCACACTGCAATGGGTAGTGCAATTTCATGCAACGAAGAATGGTATTACACGCCTATTGATTCTGTCTATAACATGCCATGGAAGATTTTAATTAAGTGGCGAATCAACATTCCTGCTGGCTTCGAGGGCAACACGAACATTTATATCAATCCAATTAGTCCTGTTGAGTTGCGCGATAAAGTTGTGCCACGTCTTTACAAAGTGCGTGAAGAAGGGCTTATCGCAAAAGGTATTGCAATTGCTGAAGAGTGTCCGTGTCGCCTCAACTCGCTCAAATACTACATGCGTTAGACCAAAGCACTTGACAAAATGATAAAACTAGATCGAAAAGTTTTCCTAAACTCGCTTAACCGCGAGTTTTTTTATTGCTGAAAAAGTCCACAAAAGGAAAATCAACGGCTTGGTTTTGTTTTGCCTAAACATTAAAATTGAACTTGTCCTAAATTTTTAAGGCAGTCTTAGCTTTTTTTGAGGCTTATGACAAAGCTCAAAAAACTGGGCGCAAAGAAGAACGCGTTAGTTCATCATAACTCTATCAAAAAGGAGGCTTTTCAATGAGAGCAAGTTCTCTACACAAGATAATTTTTCAACTTTACCTGTGTATGCTGATAGCGCTAACCGCAGGAGTTGCAAGAGCACAGACCACGACCGGCGAAATCCGTGGTGTGGTCATAGATGCGCTGTCGAAAGAACCGCTAGTTGGCGCGCAGGTCAGCATCAAGGATACGAAAATCGGTGCGGCAACAAACATCAACGGTGAGTTTGCGATTCGTCGGCTTCAGCCCGGTGAATACACTGTGGTTGCACGTTACATCGGATATAGAACGGCAACCAAGACCGTAAGCGTAACGGCAGGTGGCAGCACAAAAGTTGACTTAGAGCTTACACCGAGTGCGGTTCAAGCCGATGAATTGATTGTAACAGGTCAAGGTGTAGCGACAGAGAAACGCAAATTGACTACGGCTGTTGAGACTATCGGTGCCGATAGGATTGATGGTGCAGTAAATAAGTCTCTGGATCGACTCTTGCAAGGCAATGTGCCGGGCTTGACAGCATATTTGCCATCAGGTCTGCCGGGCGTAGGTGCACGCATTCAGACGCGCGGTGTTAAAAGCGCACTGGGGAGCACCAACCCTGTAATCTATGTTGATGGTGTGCGCGTTGATAACAGCGATAACTTCGCAGGTGCATTTGGTCGTGGTGGACAAGTCAGTTCCGCACTGGCAGATTTGCTTGTCGGCGATAACATTGAGCGCATTGAGATCATCAAAGGCGGAGCCGCCTCTACGCTCTATGGCTCTGATGGTGCAAACGGCGTAATCCAAATTTTCACAAAGAAAGGTGCAGCAGGTGAAGCGAAGTGGACCATCGGTGTGAATGTGGGTGCCGATAGCCCCGAACTACGTTGGCTCTATGAACGCTATCTGGAAACAAATTACTTTCAAACACCTTTCTTCCAACAGTACCGCTTGGGTGTAACAGGCGGCAGTGAAGCCTTGAGCTACAATATCAATGCAAAGGCGCAAGACTCGCGCGGACTGGTAATCGGCGATAGAGTGCCAGACCGTTCATTCAATGCGGCTGCCGGCTTGAAAGCAATTGCCTCAGAAAAAGCTGATGTGGAAGTCTCTGCAAGCGTAACGCGTACGCAGTTTGGCAATCCGCTGCTCAATAATGCCTTTAACGCTTACAACTCCATTGAAACAGAAGCACGTCTGCATCCTTATGTGCTGGGTGTAGTGCGCCGACTGGATGTGGGCACCCCAGAGCGACTGCGCTTCGTTCAAGATAGTCTCTTCCAGCAGTGGCTGATTCCTGAAAATCCAGAACAAGTTACACGCCCGATTCTTACGCTAAATTTGAACTATGCACCTATCAAGGAGTTCACCAACCGCTTCACGATAGGTATTGACTATCGCTATAATGAAGCGCGAGATATTATTCCAGTCAATCCGGGCGAAGCTTCAACCCGCTGGGGTCTATCAACCGAAGTTCGCGCGACTTCACACAAATTACCTTGGCGTACACAGGTAACTACAAACTGCCTGAATTGGGTCCACTCACAACACAAATTGCTTTCGGTTTCCAAGGATTCCGCCAAGAGACCAGAGAAATTTTTGCAACAAGCTCCCAAATTGCCCCCGGCACACGTGATTTTGATAACGCTGCAGTGATTACAGCGGGTGAAGTTAATTCACAACTTTTTACTGGGGGAGCCTTTATCAATCCCGTGATTGGTATCAACGACCGTATCTTCTTAGACTTAGGTGTGCGTATCGATGGGAGTACGGCGTTCGGACAGCAAGTCAGCTACCTTTTCTATCCAAAAGCAGGTATCTCGTGGAATGTCTCTGAGGAAGGATTTTATCCTGATGCACTCAAGGATGTGGTATCAGGGATGAAACTCAGAGCGGCGATTGGAACTGCAGGTGAATTTCCACCGCCATTTCTGCGCGACCGTACCTTCGGAATTAACCCATACCTCGGTGATGTAACGATTACATACGCTAACTTCGGTAACCGCGAACTTAAACCCGCCATCACAACCTCCATTGACTTAGGCATCGAACTCTCACTGTTTCAAGATCGCGTGTCGTTTGAGTTCGACTGGTATCGTCAAGAGACGACAAACTCCTTCTTCTCGGTGTTCCAAGATCCTGCTTCGGGCTTTATCGGCGCACAGCAAACCAACATTGGAAAAATTGAAAATGCTGGCGTTGAGCTTTCGCTAAAAGCAAATGTGATTCAAGAGCAGAATTTTGATTTGAGCGTGCGTGCCTCTTACACCACCTTGTACAATCGTCTCACCGATCTTGGCGGTTCAGCCCCGTTTGCGGTAGGAGGGTTTGCCTATGCACAAACCCGTGCTGAGCAAGGCTATCCCATCGGTGTCATCCGTGTCAATGTCCCTGAAGCTGGTCCTGATGGAATCTGGCGTGGTGGGTTCAGACAAGAATTGCGTGGTTCGCCTGTGCCATCGTCCTATGGTTCATTCGGCTTAGATATGACCATTTTCCGAGACCTAAGCGTCAGTGCACTCTTAGAGTACAGTATCGGTGCGCAGTTGCTCAATCAGTGGAGAGCACGTCGACAGGTAAATGCCTTTGGCTTCCGTAACCGTGAAGCCGGTTCATTAGAGACAACCTATCCCGTTTATCCTGAAATCGGCGAATCGCTGATTCGTAACCCACTCACAAATGATGCGATTTATCCCAGAGACCCACAGTCGGTAAGTTTGCTCATTGATGGCAGCTGGATAAAGTTGCGCGAAATAAGCCTGCGCTATCGTGTACCACGCTCACTGTTCAGCAATTTGTTTGCAGGGGTGACACTTTCAGCATCAGTCAGAAACCCAATTGTGCTGCTGGCTCACCCAGAAGTTGACCCAGAGACACAATTTATCCGCGAAGGTCGTGGCTTAAATGTAGGCGGCATCGTGGGTGGCACAATCAGTGCGCCACGCCAATTCCGATTTGGTATTGATGTCAATCTCTAATCTGAAAAGTAGAGATGGATTGGCATCTGCATTTACGAAACCTAAAAATCAAATAACCAATGAAAACTTTACTAAAGAAGACAAGAAAAATCTCAATATGGCTGCTTGCAGCGTCCTGCTTTGTAGCAGGAGTTGCAGCACTAAACTTCAGCTGCGCTCCGGGCAATCTCTTTGACCCGACGCGCGTGCAAAATGACAACGTCACAGAAGACAACCTGATTGCAAATCCAGACAATACAACACGTGGCATTTTAACTGGGCTGCGGCGCACATTGACGATTGGCTATGGCGCGCTGGGCACGCTCACGGAACTTGCTTCAGATAATTATACCAATGCCACATCATTTGTCTCCCAACTTTTGGATACACCAAGCTTGATTGCTGGCACAGACTTAACACTCAGCGGTGGGGCAGCCTATTTTAACTTGCTCCGAGTTAATGCGGTCGCTGAATTTGCCTTCACAAGCATTATTCCTAACGACCGACAAGCCACAAACTTGCAACGTGCTGAAATTCGATTCTTGCAAGGCTTGGCCCTCATTCTGTTGGCAGAAAACTGGTCTCGCTTCCCGATCGAAGACAAGGGGCAGCCAAGAACGGCGCGAGAGGTGATTGAAATTGCAGTTCAACGTTTGCAGGAAGCCCAGACATTCGCCGCCACTACGCCAAGTGTAACAGCAGCAAATAACCTTGGAGATGGCGTAGGCGATATTCGTGCAAACATTCTCCTCGCACTTGCGCGTGCGCAGCGGCTATTGGGCAATAAAGAGGAAGCACGTCGCAATGCTGAACAGGCTCTGCAACGCCGAGCAGATTATGTCTATTATGTGCGCCCAGACATTACCAATGGTCCCGTGCCAGACATTTACAATCATACTCTGATTCGGACAGATAACAACTTCCAACCGCTGCCACGCTTGGAGTTCTTGGACCCAAAGTGCGCAAGCATTCAAGGTGCGACGCCACTGCCTCTCCTGAAAACCGAAGAGTGCCACTTAATTCTGGCAGAGATTGCGCTCTCGCGTAATGAGCTGCTTGAAGCACGAGCACAAATGCGCAGCGCAGTTGCACTGGCGCGCAGCCGACCAACAGAGTTATTCTCTGATGCAAATGAACGCCGCATTGCAAGTCCAGCTGGACCATCGCTGGCGGCACTAACCTCAGCAGCAAATTTCCCTGGTCCAGGAAACCTACCCTCACGCATTTTGGTGCTTTCTAGTCCCTCTGTGAGACTGACAAGCAACGCAGATTCTGTCTATGCAGCCTCACTCGTGCGCCGACGCGGAGCAGGCTCACCTCAATTTGCACTGCCTGTCATCTCAGGTACAAGTCTGACTACAGCAGATATTGATGCACTGCCCGCAGACCGTACCGCCATGGTACGCACACTCTATCTGCTGCGTCAGGAAATTTTCTTCCTGGAAGCACGGCGCATGAGCGACCTTGGCATTCGCTTCCCCGTGCCAGAGCGTCAAACGCAGACCAACCCCAACATGCCGCTGGGTTCGCCCGGCACACTGGTAACCGTGCCAGAGTGGATACCAGCTGGGAATGCAGCACTGAATACATACACGGTAACCACATCAGGTCCCTTTACTATCGTTACCATTCAAACGGATATGAATGACGTGATTTCAAGAAATATCACAAGAATCTCACCCTTTGCAGGGTTCTAAATCAGCGTTCAACTCTTAAAAAATTTGAACTCAAACACTTATGCCTAAACACAATAAAGTTCTCACTTTGATACTCGTCGCAGGGCTTAGCCTCTGGGCTGGAGCCTGCACGATTAAAGCAACGGACTACGAGCTACCAGCACTGACAGCCGTACGGTTTGTGCATGCAGCGCCAAATGCCCCCAGTGTGAATGTGCTGCTCAATGACAATAAATTCAATGATACCACCTTCGCCTTGCTGGGAGCTACAACACCGACAGGTGCACCTGTAACCATTGCATTTCAAGGCACCACTGGGTTTGTGCCTGTCAGTGCAGGAACAACGCGTATTCGTGTGTTTCCAGCAACCCCAAGAGCAAGACCTACAGGAAATGTGCAACCTGTGATTGATGCTACCGATGATTTTCCAGCAGATGGTGCAAAAACTTACTTCGTTGTGGGCAATGCAGCACCGCTCTCAGTGGTTATCAGCGATGATAAAATTTTGACCGATATTTTAGATACCGTGAATTTTGCTAATGCGATTCGTGCTGGACGTGGCGGCGTGCGTGTAGCGCATATGTCACTCTCGGCATCGCCAATCAACGTCAATGTCGTCGCGCAGCGCGTGGGAGCAACCGCAGCAAGCACGCTCTTTTCAAACATAGCGCCACGTACCATTTCAGATATCGCACAAGTTGATGCGGGCAACTACAATATCTTTGTGCTCCGAGCAGGTGCTGCTGATACCTTGGGCAGATTAACAAATGTTGCAATTGGCAGCCGCCGTGTCTTTACAGTTATGGCACGTGGAACAGCTGATAGCACACGCCCGGGCTCACCGGCAGCCTTCGGCTTAACGTTGCTAACCGATAGATAATGCACGGAAACTCAAACTGATTTTCATGACGCTGACAAGATTCAAGCCTATCTTGTCAGCGTTTTCTTTTTAGCCAACAACACTCAAGTCGTATTTTTGAAATAAAGTGCTCAACCAAAAAGTAAATCCAAATGGCGATTGAAGAAGTCGATGTTGCAATTGTCGGCGCAGGACCCGCAGGCGCAAGCACAGCAATCGGACTAAAAAAAAACACCGCTGCGTATTGCCGTCTTCGATAAAGCCAAATTTCCACGCGATAAAGTCTGCGGCGATGCACTCAGCATCAAAATATCGGAAGCCATGAGGCAACTTTCGCCTGATTTGCCACAAAAATTTGAACACTTCGCAGAAAAAGTGTGTACCAACGCAGTCAAAATTGTCTCACCAAGTAATGATTGTTTAGAAATTGTCTTTAAGCCAAAGAAGCATTTTTCAGGCAGTACAATTGGCTATGTCAGTCGCCGCATAGATTTCGATAATTTTTTGGTCGAGCAATTTCGCAATGCCCCGAACATCACGTTCTACGAAAATACCCCGATTGACGCTGTACAGGTGCATCGTGAGTATATTGAACTGCAAGCAGAGGGGCACAGCATACGCGCAAAAATCGCCGTTGCCGCCGATGGGGCACACTCGCTCTTAGCAAAGCGACTTGCGAACTTCAAGCTCGATGAGCAACATTACTCTGCAGCCGTGCGTGCTTACATCAAAGGCATAGCTGACACACGCCCTGAAAATTATGTAGAGTTCTATTTGCTGCGTGACCTCAGACCAGGATACCTCTGGATATTTCCACTCCCGAACGGATTGGCTAATGTTGGCTTAGGTATGCTTTCAGCAGCGCTGCACAAAAAGCGTATCAATCTGCGCCAAAAACTCCTTGAGATTCTCCGCACACACCCGCAAATTGCCTCACGCTTTCGACATGCGGAGATTGTGGGCGACATCAAAGGCTTTGGATTGCCGCTTGGTTCAAAGCGATTTCACATTTCAGGTGAGCGCTTCTTGCTCACGGGCGATGCGGCGTCGCTCATTGACCCACTCACTGGCGAAGGCATCGGTGAAGCCATGCTCTCAGGCGCCTTTGCAGCAAAGCATATTCTCAACTGCTTCAAAGCGCAAGACTTTTCTGCCGTATTCAATAAACAATATGATGAAATGGTTTATGGCAGACTGATGCCGTCGTTCCGATTGCACAGTGTGTTGCAGAAAGTTGCAGCAACGCCATTTCTTGTCAATTTGCTGGTGCGCAAAGTCGGGCGAAGCGAGTATCTGAAAGATACTGTGGCAGGAATGGTCGAAAACTTTGAACTACGCAAAAGACTGGGGCAGCCTAGTTTTTACTTGCGTCTCTTACTCGAGTGAAGCAGAAGAGCGCAGCTCTTGCAGGCGTGCTAAGCCTTTCTTGCCAATATCGCGCCGATACACCGCACCATCAAAATGAATATGTGAGACGGCTTCATAAGCATCTTTAAGTGCCTGCTCGAGTGTCTCGGAAATTGCGCTTACAGCAAGCACTCTGCCGCCAGCAGTGTAAAGTTTGCCATGCTCAAAGCGCGTGCCAGCATGAAACACCACAATCTCGCTGCCGCCTTCTGACGAACATGTGCTATCAAAATGACAATGACCAGTAATCAACTTGCCAGTTTCGTAGCGATCAGGATAGCCTTGTGATGCCATGACAACTGTAGCAGCAAACTTGGGCAAGATTTCAAGTGAGCAAGAAAAAAGATTGCCATGCAATGCAGCAAGCAAAACCTCAAGCAGCGGGGTGCGCAGCAAGGGCAAAACAACTTGTGCTTCAGGATCGCCTAAGCGCGCATTGAACTCGACCACTCTAGGTTCATCAGCGTGAATCATAAGTCCCACATAAAGAAAGCCTTGATAAAGATTACCTTCTTCACGCATGCCACGCAAGGTCGGTTCAACAATGCGCGTCTCGATTTTGTGAAGAACTTCAGGGGTAACAATCGGTGCTGGAGCGTAAGCCCCCATGCCACCGGTGTTCTTCCCAGTGTCGCCATCACCAATGCGTTTGTGATCTTGCGCAGTAGGCAGAATTTTGTAGTGAATCCCATCCGTGATAAGAAAAACACTGGCTTCTTCGCCGGGCAAGAATTCCTCAATAATGACTTCCGCCCCTGCATCACCGAAAACTTTTTTTCAAACAGCGCAGTAAGGGCCTCGAGGGCATCACCTTTGTGATAAGCGACGGTAACCCCTTTGCCACCTGCAAGGCCACTGGCTTTTACAACGATAGGAAAAGCCTGTCGCGATGAAATATATGCGCGTGCAGCATCGTAATCAGTAAAGTGTCGAAATGGAGCCGTGGGGATATTGTGGCGCTGCATAAAAGCTTTCGCAAAAGCTTTGCTGGTTTCAAGTTGCGCAGCACGCTTTGTTGGTGCAAAGATCGTCAAGTGCTCTTGTTGAAATCTATCCGCAATACCAAGTGAAAGAGGTTGCTCTGGTCCAACGACTGTAAGGTCAATTTTTTGGAGTGCGCAAATTGCACGAGAGCGTCTATGTCGGTTGCTGCAATCTCAACGGCTTCGGCAATTGAGCCGAGGTAACGAATTCCACCGTTTCCGGGTGCAACAAAAATTTTTTCAACTTCTGGTGACTTAGAGAGTGCCCAAGCAAGCGCGTGCTCCCTGCCACCATTCCCGACAACTAGAATGTTCATCAGCGTTTGCTTTGGATTAAGAAAATCTAAAGATACGATTTTGCAGTCATTGCAAAGAAAGCCAAATACAAGTCAGTCGGTTCGCAATTTGGCGCTTTGCTATGCGTGCATCACACCGTTGTATCTCAAAGACCTGCACGCAGCGAAAGAATGAAATTTCTGCCAGGTGCAACAAGACCTGAACTGTACGGACGATAGCGCACATCCGCCAAATTTTCTATGCCTGTGCTAATCGTGAGCACATCGGAGAGTTGGTACATAGCTTTGAAATTGAGTGTAAGCCAAGCAGGCGAGAAAGGTTGTCCATTCTCATCACGTGCGTAAATGAATGGTTTATCGCGCTCTTCAAGGTTAAGATTGTCAAAGCTCACTTCACCGCTGTACATCACATAGAACTGTGCTTCTAACTTAGGCATAGAAAAACCAAGACGACTGATGCCAAAAAGCGGCGCAGCATGTCGAGAACGGCTGAGTTCGCCATTGTCCATTTCTTCGGTGCCGATTTGCCAATTGAGGCGCGATGAGAAATTAAAACCAAGAGGCAACTGTAGGTCGAGTGCAGCTTGAATGCCGTAGACCGTAGCAAATGCGGCATTTTGTATAGCTTGTGCGCGCTTTAAGCTGCCATCGAAAAAGATGCTGTCACGTCCATCAATTTGAAAGTTGCGCCGTACCATAGCACCATCTAAAAACGTGTAGTAGCCAACAAGTTCGAGTTTTGCGCGCTCACCGAAAAGTTTGGTAATGCCGATTTCGCCATTGTAAGCATACTCTGCACGCAGGTTAGGATTAGGCAAGACAACCGTGTTCAGAGGTTGGTCGAAGACTTTGCCAATGTCGTCGACATTCGGTGCACGAAATCCTGTTGACCCATTCAGAGTGAGTGTCCACTCATCACCAGGTGAATAGATAACGCCAAGACTGCCGGTCAGCGCACCATTGCTGAGCGAAGCCGTCGTGAAATTAAACGGGAAGAATCGAAGGTTGCGCGTAAAATCAGATGAATTAGAAAAATAGTTGTAGCGCGCGCCAGATTGTACGAGCACTTGTTCAGAGGCACGAAATTGATAGTTCAGATATGCGGCGTAAGACGACCACTTGGATTGTGGGTAACGGTCAGCAACCGGCAACGGTGCGCCCGTGCGAATGTCTATGCCAGAGCCATTTGATTGGACATCATTGAGCACCACTTCGGCACCATAGTAAAAACGATGTGGACCGACAAACTTCGTGATATCGAGATTGAGAGAGTATGCAGTAACGTCTTCAACCTGTGTGCGCAAGCGAAATCGTTGTCCGCCGCTGAAATTTCGGTCGATGCGACTCTCTTGGAAATACTGCAACCCAAAGCGCAGTGTGGCAACATCATAGAATGCATGGTCAGTATGATTTGAAATACTCAAATTGTGCATGGTCCACTTTTGTGGTCCGTAGTTCCAGACTGCGCTGCGCGGCAAGCCATTTGCAGTTGTTTCAATGAGCCTATCGTAACGCGCATACTCGGAAGTTTCTGAAAAGTGAAACCCATACTGTACATCCCATGCATCGGAAATCTGCGCACGAACTTTTTGCATTAAGTTAATTTGCGAATAGCTATTTGGTCGTTGTAGAAGAGGATTATCGTTTGTAACAATGCGGTCGAGGCTATCGATGCGAACCACATAAAATGGGCGTAGGTATTCGTCGCGACCGTTGCGTCCCATCAGTAAGTCGCTGAAAGCGTAGCTACTAAAACTTGTCAGCAAGGCAATGTTTTTCCAGCCGATGTTGAGCTCGAAGTGCCCAGTTTGTTCGGAGTTCGCAGAAGAGAAGCGTCCGAGCGCAGAAGCGTTGATAAAAACATCATCATCGTTAGCTGAGAATTTTGGTGTAAGTGTCTGAAAGTTCATCACGCCGCCGATGGCATCACTGCCGTAAATCACAGAGCCCGGACCGAAGAAAACTTCTGTGTTTTCAATTGCAAAGGGGTCAAGCGAGATAACATTTTGAAGGTTGCCAGCGCGAAAAATAGCCGTGTTCATGCGAATACCGTCGACGGCATAGAGCAAGCGGTGCGTAGCAAAACCACGAATCATGGGGCTACCGCCGCCTTGCTGACTTTTCTGAACAAAGACTTCACCAGAACTGCCAAGCAAATCGGCTGCAGTTTGTGGATTAAACAAAGCAACATCTCTTGGTGAAATCACTGTAATTTTGCTGGGCACATCGTGTTTGCGCTGCTCCCAGCGTGTGGCACTGACAACAATTTCATTGGCTGAAATAGGTGATGCAGTAAGAAAGACCTCAAAACCGCGCTCCTTAATCGACGCATAGCTTAGGCTAATTGACTTATAGCCATATAACCAAATGTCAATTTTTTCAGAGCCTTTGAAGGCAGAGATGTTTGCTTCGCCCTTGGCATTTGTTGTAGCGGAAAGTGCCAGCGATTGACTTAGGATTTTAACGCCAGCAAGCGGTTGCTTGGTATCTTTATCGCGCACGGTGAGGATTTGTGCAGTAAGAAGAGCAGGGGAAAGTAAAGCAAGAAAAAGTACGACAAGTTGTCTCACTTTCAAGGATAGATTGTATTTTTTACTTCTGAAATGTGCCTGAGCTCTGCGACCAGCGAACATTTCCTTATAGAGACAAAAATGCAAAACTTTGAGCTTAGTTCAATAAAGTATGCCGTGCTGTGCCTGCAATTATGGCTTACGCTGCTGGGCGTGCAAAGCCTACAGGCACAAAGCCGTGAGGCAATAATGCAGAAACTTTCGCCTGCAGTGCTGCGCCGAATTGAGCAAGCAAAAGACAGTGAGCGTCTCAAAGTTATTGTGCAGATAAAACGCAAGTCAGCGCGTGTGTATCATCCTGAAGAGTTGCTTTCAGCCAGAGCTATTCAGCGGCGAATGAAAATGGTGCGGAGTGGGGCATTGCCGAGTGTCATCACAGAAGAAGATATGCCGTTTGATGAAACGGATTTGCAAGAAGTCGCCAAAAGAGGGCTCAAGATTCGGCATACCTTGAAATGGCTTGGCGCAGTCAGTGGTGAGATTCAAGCCAGAGATTTGCCAGCTCTCGTAGCTTGCGATGCCGTCAGGGCAATTGATGAACTGCCACAGCATAAAAAAACAGACAGAAGCAATTTAGATGACGACCCTATTTTTGAATCACTAAGAGCAGTACCAGCCTTAGAATTAAGTCGTGCACAAAAGTCAGAGACAGGTGCGATAGGAACGAAGCTTACACAAACGAACACGATTGACTACGGGCAATCGCTAGCACAGCTTGTGCTCTGCAACATTCCAGAGGTTCATCAGTTAGGTATTACAGGACGTGGTGTGTTGATTGCAAATTTTGATGCAGGCTTCGGGAATCTGACACATGAAGCATTCCACACGCTGCGTGTCGTTGCACGATATGATTTTGTTGCAAACCGTAGCGAATTAGGTGTTCACGCACACGGTACAGCAACGATGGGCGTCATTGCAGGCTATCAGTCAGGAAGACTTATTGGAGTAGCCTACGATGCGCAGTATGCTTTGGCGCGCACAGAAGATGCACGGTCAGAAACGCCTGTTGAAGAAGATAACTGGGCGGCAGCAGCGCAGTGGGCAGATAGCTTAGGTGCTGATATTATCACAAGCTCGCTGGGCTACCTGGATTTCGACCCACCATTTCCACCATACCGATGGCAAGATATGGACGGTCGCACAGCAATTTCAACACGAGCCGCAGCACGTGCCGCGCGCCTTGGTATTGTGGTCGTAAATAGTGCCGGTAATGCCGGGTTTGTTGCAGCGCCAGCCAATACCTTGAGTGCACCAGCAGATGCCGATAGCATCATCAGTGTTGGAGCGGTAAATAGCACAGGTGTGCGGGCACCGTTTAGTTCTGTTGGTCTAACTGCAGATGGTCGAATCAAACCAGATGTGATGGCGGCAGGTGTTGGCGTCTTTACTACGGGTCTTGCTACGCCATCGAGTTATGTCGTTGCAAACGGCACATCATTTTCGTGTCCAATTGTGGCAGGTGTTGCAGCGCTCCTGCTCTCTACAAATCCAGCGCTAACGCCAGTGCAAGTGCGAGATATTCTAAGACAAACAGCAAGTCAGAGTCATGCGCCAAATCGTGAAATGGGCTGGGGTATTGTCAATGCGAGGGCTGCACTGGAGCGTGCGCGTCAAGTGTCATCCGTAGAAACATCGTCAAAGGCAGATAAAGCGTTTGAGCTCTATCAAAATTATCCGAATCCATTCAATCCGACAACGGTGATTGCATATCAACTGCCTGTAGCAAGCGAAGTGAGTCTAAAAGTGTTTGACGCACTTGGGCGGGAAGTTGCCACGCTGGTGCGTGCAAGACAGGATGCAGGACGATACAGTGTGCCTTTTTCTGCTGCAACTTCTCGTCTTGCATCAGGTATCTATTTCTATCGCTTGCAAGCAGGAACATTTTCAGAAACAAAGAAGATGCTGCTTGTAAAATAGTGTGACTGACCGATTTCTGCTTCTCAAAAAAATCAACAGAACTTATCCAAATGCTAATGAACGCAGCAAAACAAACCTTCCCACCAAAGAATGAGCAGCTTGACCTGATTTTGCGTAATACAGTGGAAGTAATTCCTGTCGAGGACTTAGAGCGCAAAATTGAGCGTAGCCTTGCAACCGGCGAGCCGCTCAAAGTTAAACTCGGCGCTGATCCTTCACGACCGGATTTGCATCTTGGGCATGCAGTAGTCCTACGCAAACTGCGCGATTTTCAAGATTTAGGGCACCTTGCCATTCTCATCATCGGTGATTTTACCGCAATGATTGGCGATCCTTCGGGCAAAAGTAAAACGCGCCCGCAACTTTCGCGCAAAGAAACACAGCAAAATGGGCAAACCTACTTTGAACAAGCCTCAAAAATTCTCGACAAAGACAAAACTATCATTCGATACAATTCAGAGTGGCTAAGTAAGATGACATTTGAAGATGTAATTCGCTTAGCAAGCCGATACACTGTAGCCAGAATGTTAGAGCGTGATGATTTCACAAATCGCTATAAAGCAGGTGAACCTATTGCGATTCATGAGTTGCTTTATCCACTGGCACAAGCAATGGATTCGGTAGAACTCAAAAACGATGTCGAGCTTGGCGGCACTGACCAAAAATTCAATCTCTTGGTCGGGCGCGACATGCAGCGTGAATATGGCTTAGCTGAAGCTCAAGTGTGTATCACAATGCCGCTTTTAGAGGGCATAGATGGTGTTCAAAAAATGTCAAAGTCGCTCGATAATTATATCGGCTTCAATGATCCACCGCGTGAGATGTATCAACGGATGTTGAAGGTGCCAGACAGTCTGATGATGAAATATGCACAATACACGGGCGTGCTGAACGCGAGCGACCTAAAAGTGCTGGAACAGCTCTTGAAAGAATCACCACGAGAAGCGAAGCATTTTCTTTGTGAAAAAACGGTAGCCTTCTTTCATTCAGCAGAGGCAGGTCTGCGCGAAAGAGAAGCGGCAGAGAGCATTGCTCAAGGTGAAGCGCCTGATGATATTGAAGAAGTGCATGTCAGTACTGATGAAATTGGTTTGTTAGATGTGATGGTGCTGGCTAAGGTAAGCACATCAAAAAGTGAAGCGCGTCGACTTGTAGAGCAAGGAGGCGTAAGTGTAGATAATCTTAAAGCCAGTGATGCCAAGCAAATTTTGCGACTCGATAGTGAGAAAATCATCAAGGTCGGCAAACGCAAATTTTTCCGCGTAAGAAAAGTTTGAAGGAGCGCTCTTTTACAAAGTCGCACTGACCGAGAAGTATTCAACACAGATTAAAAAACAAAAGGCGAATATCCATTCGCCTTTTATTGAGTTCATGCTTATTGAGGCTTAGCAGCGCAGGCAAAGCAGGTTACTTCATCTTATTTTGCAGATTCTTGAAGAATTCGCTGCTGCTTTGCGGAGCAGCAGCTGGTGCAGGTTTAGGTGGTGCTTGTTCCGCCGTTGATGCGCCAGTACCAGTTTTCTGACCGATGCGTTGCAAGGTCAGTTTGCTGATGAGTTTCAAAGTCTCCATCAAACCAATGCCTTTGAAAGCAACAGCTTCCGTGTATGGAAAGCCATAAGGATTGAGTTCGCGTTGCAGTTCCTCAATCGAGTAGACATTCGGCAAGTCGCGCTTATTGTATTGGATGACGACAGCGAATTTGGCAAGGTCAATGCCATATTCGGCAAGGTTATCTTTCAAATTCTCTAAGCTCTCTTTATTCTCTTGCATTTTGCCTTGTTGCGAATCTGCAACAAACACGACACCATCGACGCCATTGAGCACAAGTTTGCGTGTCGTGTTGTAATAGACTTGTCCCGGAACAGTGTAAAGTTGGAACTTGGTGTTAAAGCCTTTGACCGAGCCAAGTGAAAGCGGAAGAAGGTCAAAGAAGAGCGTACGGTCTTGCTCTGTGGCAAGTGAAATCATCTTGCTGGCAGCGTCTTGGGGTACCATCTGGTGAATGACTTGCAAGTTTGTGGTCTTGCCGCTCATACCGGGACCGTAGTAGACGATCTTGATGATAATCTCTTTGTTCGCGTAGTTGATGTTCGCCATTGTCGTCAGTGAGAAATTTAGATGTTTTGGAACTCTGGTTTAACAATACTTGCAATACGATGTGCGGCGTCTTGAACTACAGACTGCAATTTATCTAAGTTTTCCTTTTTTGAAAAAACAAGCAAAAATACGTCAAATATCGGAACAACAATAATTAGACGAGTCTCTTGCACAATGCAAAGTTGATTTGCCGATTCACCAAGTTCTTGAAGTTGGCGGAAGACCCCGTCAAGCAGTTGATGAAAAATTGGAGAAAGAGCCACATGTGCATCTTTGCTTGCAAAAGAACTGGCGAGCGTGAGACCGTCGCTATCGGCTACAAGTGCACCTTCCACGGAAGAAAGCTCAGAAAAGAGCGAAAGTCCATCGCTGAAGTTCATAAAGATTCGTCTATGAGTCGGTGTGAAATCTTAGAATTTGCAATTTACTAAATCGGCGACAATTACGAAAGCGCCTACAAAATTTTCTTGATGGTCTCGGATTCTCGGTCAATGGCTTTGAACATATCGCCTGAAGAGACATGAGCAGGAGAGATGACAATAAAGAGAATGTCATTGCCCTGCACATTGCGAATCATTACAGTTTTGTTGCTGTAGCGCAAAACAATTTCGTTGAGTCCGCCGCCAGAAATAGACTTACCAACGGCAAAAATTCCAGGTAGGAGTTTGGAGATTTCATCGCCTGATTTGGTTAAGTCGATAGCAGATTGACTAACGCGCTTATCTAGAACAAAGCCGGTATGCGTAACGAGGAAAGCTGCTTCAGCACGCGCATTTTCCAAAACGCGATCGAGCATGCGAGATGTATCTGCCACATCATCTTTAGGTGCAGCTGGGGTTTGGATACGAATCGTCGGCTTCGGCGTTTGGGACTCTGGTGCAGGGGCGTCGCCAAGATCCATGCCCATAGCTTCGATCATTAATTGTTCCCAACTCTCAACAATTGTAACGGTGGGCGGGATTTGTTCAATCGTGTCAAAGCTGCCGCCGCGCCATGTGAGAATTTCAAAAAAGGCATCTTTGCCTGAGCGTGGCGTGCTGGTTTCAGCATGGGTGATGTTGCCTTTGTTGAAGCAAATGATGCCTTCAGCACCGCCATCGCCACGCTTGATGTGCAGTGTGGAAGTTACACGCGAAAGACAGTTCATCTGGATGACATCCATCAGTTGCAAACCCGGGATAACGCCTTGAATGCTCTCGGAAGAGGACTGCGCTTCGCTCTTAGCGGCTTGCTCACGGCGAGCAAAAAAATCCTCGACCACACCAAAGAGCTTCTCTAAGTCGAACGGCTTTTCAATGTAGAGCAGAGAGCCACGACGTGAGGCTTCCTCTTGAACGGCTGCCGAGCCGTAGGCGGTCATCACAATGACGCCAATATCAGGATAGGTCGTGCGAATGTGGCGCAATAAATCAATGCCTTGAACTTTGCTATTCGGCATTTTCAGGTCAGTAATGACAAGATCGAAAGGCTCTTGTGCAAGAATTTGCTCAGCAAGATCGCCACTTTGTGCATGCTTGGCGTAGTAACGACCAGAGCGCGAGAGCGTTTTCAAAATACCAATTGGAATGTTTTCTTCATCATCGACTATGAGCACACGTCGATGACCCACGGAATCTGCGACTTGAGTAGACATAGCTGTATGCGTGAAGTTTTAATTTGGCGACACAGTGAAACTTCTCTGAAAGATGTGTGGCATGTTAAGAATATAAACATGTTTTTGGCGATGTTCAAAGTAGCCAAGAAGATATTCTGGCTTAGGAAAAATTGGTTCTCGTGTAACCAGCGCTGCATCAATCGGTAAAATTTGGTGTTCCTCAACAGGTGTTACAGGAAGCACTTCGTCTACGGTTGAGCAAAACGTGACGCCTGAGACTTCAAAAATGACAGTAGAATCCATCGTGATGGAATCCGCTTGGCGATAGAGACCAATCTGCAGCACGTTGTCCAAAAAAAGTTTGGCAATAAACCGTTTGTTATAGAGCACGAGCCCGCCAAAATTTGGTTTGAGAAGAGGCGCCTCAAGGTGCGGAATCACAGGTAGAGCGCGACGCACATATTCAGCTGGTATACCGAAGTGGAAACGCCCAATACGTACAACAAAAAAGGATTTCATCACCAAACTCAAAGATTGCCAGTCGATTGAACATACTCAGCGACGTATCGGAAAGCGTGCTGTACGTCAATAAGCAAAAGATGCGACCGATTAAACTCAACTGCTAATGGGTAAAGATGAGGATAAAGAAACACTTCCTGCGGTAAAGGAAAGCTTGTCTCAGAGCGAAACTTCCCTAAAACGCGCGAGACGAGCACGGCAAAAGGGGGTTCAGCTTGAATGACAATGACCACTACTTTTTCAAGCGCAGATGATTCAAGCGCAGATGAAGGCGAAAGTAGAAAAAAATCAGCAAGATTCAGCAAGGGAATTTTTGCATTTTGATAAAAGTAAGAGCCCAGATACGGCTCAATGAGCAGACGATTATCGGATGAGGGAAGCTCGACGATCGACTTAACGACGGCTGTATCTATGCCAAAAAGCTTGCCTGCGATTTCAGCAACAACGGCTTCACCTGAATATGTGAAAGGCACATGCTGACCAAGAGCAACAGAAGACATAATTGAGCGCAATTAGGATACGAAGTTTTCAATCGTCTCAATAAGTTGTTGCGGATCGAAGGGTTTGTTGAGAAAAGCATTTGCGCCAAGTTCAAGACCTGTACGGCGGTGTTTATCGCGGCGCGCGCCGTAACGATAATAATCGGTAAATCTTGATACTCTGGCATTTTGCGAATTTCAGAGACAAGTTCAAAGCCGTTCATGCGTGGCATTTCAAGGTCGCTGATGACAAGGTCAGCGTTCGATGTAGGCAAGCGGTTCAAAGCCGCAAGACCATCATCAGCAGAGATAACGGTAATGTCAGCAGTTTTCAGAACGGATTGAACATACTTGCGGACGCTAGGCGAGTCGTCGGCATGAAGCACTGTAATTTTAGCCCCTTTGCGACGGCGACGCTTAACCGTAGGCATAATCGGCTCCGTGCTAACTGCAATGGTTTCTGCTGCGGCACTGTCAACCGAGACATGCACATCACGAGAGCGAGATTCTTCGGAGCGTAAGAGATAATCAATATCTAAAATGATAATCACCTGACCGTCGCCAAGAATTGTGGAGCCGATAACACCGGGAACGTTGCGTAAGTGTTTGCCGAGGGTCTTGACAACGATTTCTTCCTTGCCGATAAGTTTTTCGACTGCAACAGCAACTTTTTTCTGCTCTTCTTCGAGTTGAATGATAACGACAGCTACTTTAGCTTTGAAATGCAAAACATCGGATTGATACCCGAGTACGTCATTGAGGTATCGCAATTCAATGCGTTCATCACGCAGCGTGATGTAGCGCTTGCCATCCTCGTCTTGCTCAATGATATCTGTTGAAATAT
Source organism: [Chlorobium] sp. 445 (assembly GCA_002763895.1). Classification (NCBI taxonomy): domain Bacteria; kingdom Pseudomonadati; phylum Chlorobiota; class Chlorobiia; order Chlorobiales; family Chloroherpetonaceae; species [Chlorobium] sp. 445. The sequence continues at coordinate 1,324 of NSLH01000029.1, read as the reverse complement.
AGCTTGTCTCAAGCACGGGCTCGAGTGGAATCGCATAGGTTTGGTCGAGCGCTGTAACCAGCAAGGCATCGCCGATAGCGAGCGTCAGTGGCAAAGAAATGATAAACTTTGTGCCTTTACCTGACACCGTCTCGATGTTGGTGGTCCCTTTGAGCCGACGAATGGTGTTTTGTACCACGTCCATACCGACGCCACGACCTTGCAATTCCGTAACTTTATCTGCTGTGCTAAAGCCCGGACGGAAAATGAGTTCAGTGGCTTGTGCAGGGGTCATTTTTTCAGCTTCTTCGGGCGTAATCAGACCGACTTTAATCGCTTTGGCTTTAACTTTCTCAATGTTAATCCCGCCGCCGTCATCTTCAACTTCAAGAATGACGCGACTGCCTTTCTGATAAGCGCGCAGTGTAATCGTGCCGACCGGCGATTTCCCGTGAGCAAGGCGTACATCAGGCGTTTCGATACCGTGTCCAATAGCGTTACGCACAATGTGCATCACAGGCTCAATGACGTCTTCCATCACAGTCTTATCCAATTTCGTCTCTTCGCCTTCAGTGACAAGATTGATTTCCTTTTGCTCAATTTTGGCAATATCACGCACAGAGCGGCTGAAGCGCGTGAACATTTGCTTCACTGGCACCATGCGCATGCCGACGATTTCTCGGTTGAGGTCGTTGGCAATGTTGCTGACCTTGATCACGTTCTGGTTAAACAAACTGCCAATGCTCTTTAGGTCAGAGATTGACTCATCAAAGTTCAAAATGGCAGATTTGATGTCGCGCGAGATGATGTCCAATTCGCTAAAACGGTCAAACTCCGTTTCCGAGAACTCTTTAAGCACATCGCTGTAGCTTGCAAGCGCACTTGATTCCTTGCTCCCTTTCTGAATCATCGTCATCACCTTCTTGCTAATCTGCGCAAGCTGAGAACGCTCTTTGTTAAATCGGTTGATGCTTTATTGAACGCCAAGAGTTCATTATTCAGACGGTTTCGGGCAATGACGAGTTCGGCAGAAAGATTGACAAGGTTGTTGAGAGCGCGAATGTCAATGCGCACAGTCTGTTCGGCAACGCTTTGTGTGCGACGTTGCTGGGCACTGGCTTCAACTGTTTCAATCGCTTTGCTCGTTTGCATCTCGCTAAGCGAAAGTACAGCGCGAATTTCACCGAATTTTTCGAGTTGTTCGGTGTAATTTTTGAGGATTGCAACGAGGTTGTCTTTTTGTGGGTGGTCGTCTTTGCCCGTGGCACGGAAGGTTTTGAGCATATCGCCGATGACATCGGCGGACTTGAAGAGCACATCAATAGGATTTTTGAGGCTGTGAGGT